>JAGGVB010000148.1 GCA_021158245.1 bacterium
CCATATACCGTCTTTTGTTTTATCCTTTATCCCTTATCCTTGTCTTTTCTTCGCGTTCGTTGCGTGCGTTGCGAGAGAACACCAGGGCGGAGATTTGCAGATGCCGGTAATCCTTCTGCTTGATACTAAAACAAATCGGAGAACCTGTTTCAATTTTACTTTAAATAAATTTCAGTTCAATAATAACGCCCGCGGGATGAAATTACTGTAGATTTCAGGAGATTGATTCTTCCGGCCAGGCCGGAATCAAAATAAAAGGATTTCGGCTTATTATAATGCCTATGGTTCAGCATTGCTGAACGATATTGTAAAAATATATTTATGGTGCGGTTTAATTGTAATGACCTTGACATTATTGAGAGATTTGCTTATCTTTTTTTTATAAATTTACCGGAATTAAAGATTTTATTAAAGAGGCTGTTGTGGATTTGTTCCGCTTATTGGAAAACCTTGTCAGGATCGAATCTCCGTCAGGGATGGAGATAGATGTTATAAGTTTTTTGTCGGAATATCTTAAAAAAACCGGGTTTACAATCTCTCTCCAAAAGGTTAAAAAAGACAGGTACAATTTGTATGCAGAAATCCTTGAACCCAGGATTATTTTTACAACACATGTGGATACGGTGAATCCGTATATTTCTTATGATGAAGATGATGAATTTATTTACGGCAGAGGATCGTGCGATGCAAAAGGCTCCGCAGCTGTACAGATTAAAGCAGCTGAGAAACTGCTGTCAGAGGGAATTAAAAATGTAGGGCTCTTATTTGTAGTAGGAGAGGAGAGCGGTTCTGACGGTGCAAAAAAGGCAAATGAAATAAAGAATAATTGTGAATATTTTATTAACGGCGAGCCTACTGAAAATAAACTTATAACAGGAACAAAGGGTGCTGTAAGAATCAGGATAAACGCATCAGGTAAATCAGCTCATTCTGCATATCCTGAACTGGGTGATTCAGCAGTGTTAAAACTTCTGCATCTTTTTGAGAAATGGGAGCATACGGATTTCCCTGAGCACGAGGTTCTGGGAAAAACAACATGGAACATAGGTACGATAAACGGCGGGGTTCAGGCCAATGTAATTCCAGATCATGCGGAAGCTGAAATTATGTTCCGGACAGTTGTCTCATTTGAAAAAATGAAAGATATGTTTGAGCAGTCATTGACTGAAGGTATCTCAATGGAGTATACATTTACATCTGATCCTGTGATTTTGAATATCAGAGAAGGGTTTGAAACAGGAGCTGCAGCATTTGCAACAGATGTACCAGTGCTTTCAAATTGGGGCAAGCCTTTTCTAATAGGGCCAGGCTCTATACTTGATGCCCATACTTCACATGAGAAAGTAAGAAAAACAGATCTGAAAAAAGCAGTGGATCTGTATACCGAACTTACGCATATTCTGCTTAATTCATGAAATTAGCAATGTAAGTTGTAATATTTTTTATTATGCAATTCACGGGAATATTAATATGATTGTAATGAAATTCGGAGGGGCTTCTCTAAACAGTCCCGAATCAATAAAAAATGTAGTGGAAATTATTAAATCCCGCAGAAAAGAAAAACCTGTTATAGTACTTTCTGCTATGGCAAAAACAACTCGTTCTCTTCTGTTATGCGCTGAAGAATATGCTGAGGGAAACAGAGAAAAGGGGGATCAACATCTTGAAGATCTCCGCAAATTCCACTTCAGGATGGCAGAATCTCTGTTAGAAAATGAATTTCTGTACGAAGTTTCAGCAGGAATGGATAAGTACTTTAAAGAGCTTTCAGAGAGCCTTAATGCATTTTTTGCTCTTAAAGAACTGTCGCCAAGAAGCCAGGATTCTGTATTATGCTACGGTGAATTGCTGTCTACTCTGATTGTTGAGAGTTGTCTCAGGCAGGATGGAATAAATTCAAAGCTGCTTGATTCCAGAAAGATAATAATTACAGATAAATTTTTCACTGCCGCACAGCCAGTTTTTGGAGCGACTGAAAAATTGGTTTTAAGCATAATCGCTCCGTTGGCAGCAAAGGGTTTTATCCCTGTTTTGCAGGGATTTATCGGTTCAACAGAAGAGGGAATACCTGCAACTTTAGGTTTTGAAGGATCAGATTATACGGCTTCTATAATCGGTGCGGCATTAAAAGCCGATGCAATTCAAATATGGAAAAACGTACCTGGGATAATGTCTGCTGATCCTGATGTTGTGAGAGATGCTGAAACAGTGCGCACTTTAACTTTTTCCGAAGCAGAAGAACTGACATTTTTGGGTGCTAAAGTGCTTCATCCGTCTTCTATAGAACCTGCAAGAAAACTTGAGATTCCCGTAACAATCAGAAACACAAATGAGATTGACGGAGATTTTACATCAATAGTACCTGATCAGGCAGATGATGATGTAAAAGTAAAATCAATAACCTGTCTTAAGAACTTGATTCTCCTTAAATTTCAAAATGCGGATTCAAATAATATCCGGACTGTCTTGTCAGATATGGAGAAAAACTGTTTAAAAATATATCTGTCAACCTACCTGCACAACAGTATTAACCTGGTTGTACGAAACGGAGTAGGAGCTGAGCGGTTTATTTCAGCCTATGGTGCCCGCAATAATTTGTTAGTCAAAAAGCGTATTGCTTTGGTAACGCTTGTAGGCAGGGGCATAGGAAATGAGCCGGAAATTGCAGAAAGTACATTTAAATCATTAAATAATTCAGGCATAGATTATGAAATTTTTGTAAATATGGAAATGAGCCTTGCTATTGTATTAGAGGAAACTTCGGCAGAGGGTGCGGTTTTATCTCTTCACAATGATCTTTTATGTGATAAATAATTTTAAGGAGACGTTATGAAGGTCGCTCTTATAGGATACGGCCAGATGGGGCATATGATTGAGTCCATTGCAGCACGAAATAAAGTGGAGATTGCAGAGATATATGAAAAAGATAATCCCATAAAACCGTCTAAAGATGAAGCTGAAAAGCTTAAGGATGTTAAAGTTTTAATTGATTTTTCTTTCCCGGAGGCTGTTTTGGACAATGTAAAAATTTGTGCAGAGCTATCAAAGAACATTGTAATAGGTACAACAGGCTGGGAAAAGGAGATCGGGAAGATAAAGAAAATTGTCGAAGAGAGAAATATCGGATTTGTCTATGCGTCAAATTTTTCTCTCGGCATAAATCTCTTTTATAAAATTGCAGAATATGCCGGATCATTAATCAGTACATTTGATTTTTACGATCCCTTTATTGAGGAGTCCCATCATAAAAAGAAAAAAGATGCCCCCTCAGGAACTGCAAAAGTACTGCATATGCTTCTTAAGAAGAGTTACAAAGATCGAGAAATTCCCGTAACAAGTGTGAGAGCGGGTTATATTGCGGGGATTCATAATGTCAGTTTTGATTCTGCTGTTGATGAAATTCATCTGACTCACAGGGCAAAGAACAGACAGGGTTTCGCAGAAGGTGCAGTGCTTGCATCTAAATGGATAGAAGGAAGAAAAGGTTTTTACGAATTTAATCAGGTACTTGAATCAATTCTATTTAAGGACGGTTCGTGAAAAGTTTTGTCAAAAGCATGTATAACTTCTGAGAAATGATAATATATGACACTTAATAATAATAGGAGACATTTTATGAAATCCTTAAGTGCTTTAAAAGGATGCGGTACTGCACTGGTAACTCCATTTTCATCTTCCGGGGATCTTGATGAAGAAGCGTTGCGCAGGCTCGTCAACTTTCAAATTGACGAAGGGATTGATTTCCTTGTTCCCTGCGGTACTACAGGAGAGAACCCCACTCTGACGGAAGATGAACATCTGAAAGTTGTTTCAATTGTTGTAGAGGAATCAAAGGGAAGAGTGCCGATTATTGCAGGAGCCGGAGGATATAATACAATAAAAGTTATTGAGATGGCAAGGAAAGTCATTGCTGTCGGTGCGGACGGTATTCTTTCAGTGGCACCTTATTATAACAAGCCTACACAGGAAGGCATTTACGAACATTATAAAGAAATTGCCGGTGCAGTTGATGCTCCGATTGTTGTATATAATGTACCTGGCCGTACAGGCGTTAACATTCTGCCCGATACTGTGGCAAGGCTGAGTGAAATAACTAATATTATTGCACTTAAAGCTGCTTCAGGCAATGTTTCCCAAATTGCTGAAGTTGCAGTAAAAACTCCGTCTGATTTTAAGATTATATCCGGTGATGACGCAATTACGCTTCCTATTATTGCACTTGGGGGAGTAGGCGTTATTTCGGTTGTATCCAATCAAGTGCCGAAACTCATGGTTAAGTTTGTACAGCTTTGCCTGAAAAGTAAATTTGACAAGGCAATGGAAATACAGAAAAAACTTTTTCCCTTAATAAAACTTGATTTTATCACTACAAATCCGATTCCTGTAAAAGCAGGCCTTGCCATGATGGGGCTTATAGAAGAGCAGTACCGCCTTCCTCTTGTGCCTATGTCAAGAGAGCAGAAGGAGCTTTTACGCAGAGGTATGGATGATCTCGGGCTGCTGAAGAAAAAATTATAGAAGAGGCTGTTAATGAATAAATTGATTGATGCAATTGAGGATTCATTCCAGTATGTAAAGGATAATGAACCAAACAGCAGTATCATAAAAACTTTTAATGAGTTTATTGAGCTTCTTAATTCAGGACAGATTAGAGCTGCAATAAAAGAAAACGGCAAATGGCAGGTAAATCTGTGGGTTAAAAAAGGTATTCTCCTCGGCTTTAAAATCGGGGAGTTAAAGGATTATTCGATAAATAATCAATTCAGGTATTTTGATAAAACTACATATCCTTTACGCCCTCTGTCTATAGATGACAGAATACGCATTGTTCCGGGAGGATCATCAATTAGAAACGGATGTTATGTAGGTAAAAATGTAACATGTATGCCTCCCATGTATATTAATGTAGGCGCATACGTGGATGAGGGTACAATGATAGATTCCCACGCTCTTGTGGGGTCGTGTGCTCAAATAGGTGCAAGAGTTCACTTAAGCGCCGGTTCACAAATAGGCGGAGTCCTTGAGCCGATAGGGTCAATACCTGTAATAATTGAAGATGATGTACTGATAGGAGGCAACTGCGGGATTTATGAAGGCACTATTGTCAGGGAAAAAGCTGTAATCGGAGCAGGAGTTATCATTACAGGAGCAACTCAGGTTTTTGATCTTGTTAAAGAAAAAGTTTACAGGAAAAGTGAAAATGCTCCTCTTGAAATTCCTGAAGGAGCAGTTGTTGTTCCCGGTTCCAGGCCTGTTACAAAAGGTATGGGAAAAGAGTACGGAATATCTCTTTATACTCCGGTTATTGTAAAATACCGTGACACCAAGACTGAAAAGAGTGTGAAAATAGAGAATCTTCTAAGATAATGGATTCATGATTTCCTTAAATATGCATCATGGGCTAAAAAGAAAAATTATAACCAGGATATTAACATATGGGAGGCTTGTAGCAATTACAGTGAAATGTGGTAATCTGCTGCTTCCATAAGGGAGAATTAAGGGTGACATTTAAAGACTGGGTATACAAAAATATTCTGCCTTTTCTAGGCTGGGCAGCAGTAACTCTTTACTCAAAGACATTAAGACTTCAGGTACTGGGCAAAGAAAATGCTGACAAGATGATAAATTCAGGGAAAACAGTTATTTTTGCTGTTATTCACGGAAGGCAGTTTGCTGTGTACAGGATGCTTGGGTATAATGATTTATGTGTTATGGTATCCACAAGCAGGGACGGTATGCTGGCGGCAGGAGTGCTTAAGAAATTCGGGTTCGAGGTTGCATACGGCTCCAGTGCAAAATCTCCTGTTCGGGCACTATTGGGAATGATAAAGCTGATGCATACAGGATACAACGGAGTTATGGCTGTTGACGGGCCAAAGGGCCCTATTTACAAGGTTAAACCCGGGATTCTCTTTCTTGCAAAAAAAATGGATGCTGTTATTGTGCCTTTTGTTTTTTCCTCAAAAAAAGCTGTAATAATGAAAGCATGGGATAAGTATATGCTGCCGAAACCATTTGCCAAATCAGTCGTTATATTTGGCGAACCGTTTTATACCGCTGCAAGTACTTCCAAAGACATTATTGAAAAGGAGAGCCTTGCCTTAGAGAAGATTCTTTTGGATAATATAAGAAAGGCTGATAAGCTTGCGGGCTGGATTGAGAAATAGACAACTGCTCGAATCTAATTTTCTTATAAAGTATATCGTCAGGTGTGAAAGAAAAAGATAGTCATGCAGGAGAAAGAACTCACAATCCTGTCGGATCCACGAATTCATCCACGAATTACACGAATTAACACGAATTAAAAGAATAGATTAACGGAAATTTCCAGATGCCGGCAAAAAAAATTCCGTGGTATTCCCTTATACCCTATACCTCTTTCAATTTTAAAGTGACAACCTATTTCAGGACAAGACAAAGTTAATTGATGCAGTAGAAAAGATATCAAAAGCTGCAGAGATAGCAGGGAAGGATGAAAGGGGCTTATAATAAATCCCCTTTCCCTCCCGGAAACACATACATAATAATTTTCAGAATAATCCCTTAATGTTTCCCTGTTTATCCATAGTAACATTTTCCGCAGTCGGTACTTTGGGAAGCCCTGGCATGAGAAGAATATCCCCTGTTATCGGCACCAGAAACCCTGCTCCGGAAGATATGCTGATTTTGCGGACTGTAACAAGAAAGTCTTTGGGCCTGCCGAGGAGATTAGGATTATCCGACAGAGATTTTTGAGTCTTTGCTATACAGACCGGAAGTTTGTCGAGTCCGAGTTTCTTGATTGTTTTAATGTCATTTTTAGCATCTTTAGTGAAATCAATTGCGTTAGAACCGTAAATTTCTCTGCATACGGTCTCTATCTTATCCTCAAGCGGAGAATCGAGTTTGTAAAGCGGAGTATATTTTTTTGAATGATTTGCAAGCTCCGCTACTTTGCGGGCAAGCTCTTCTGCACCTTCGCCGCCTCTGCCTGCTGAATCAATTACAGCAGATTCCACACCTTTCATTTTTAGAAAATTCTGAATGACAGCTATCTCGTCATCAGAATCGGAAGGGAACTTGTTTATTGCAATAAGAGGCGCAACATTGAATTTGTAGATGTTTTCAATATGTTTGTCAAGATTCGGAAGTCCCCTTTCAACTGCCTGGGGATCAGATT
The DNA here is from genome assembly GCA_021158245.1 of bacterium. Lineage (NCBI taxonomy): Bacteria > bacterium. The sequence continues at coordinate 7,160 of JAGGVB010000148.1, forward strand.
CATTAAGCTCTTTAATTTTTCTGCCGCCGTGCATTTTTAATGCTCTTACAGTTGCAACAAGAACAACAACTTTTGGATTAAGCCCGCTTTTGCGTGCAACTATGTCAAAGAATTTCTCTGCTCCGAGATCAAATCCGAAGCCTGCTTCAGTTACCACATAGTCAGCAAGTTTAAGCGCAAGCTGCATTGATAGTACAGAGCATGTGCCCTGAGCTATATTCGCAAAGGGGCCGCCATGTACCAGAGCAGGTGTGTTTTCAGTGGTCTGGACAAGATTCGGCTTAATAGCGTGTTTTAACAGAGAGTTTACAGCCTGGCAGATGTTGAGATCACGTAAAAATACCGGATGGTTATCATAAGTAAAACCGATCAGAATATTTGATAGCTTTTGACACATGTCTTCATAACTTGTGGACAGGCCCAGAATAGCCATAATCTCAGATGAAGCTGTTATTGCGAATTGACTTTCCCTTGGAAAACCGTTTTTCTTACCTCCGAGGCCGATTACAATATCCCGCAGAGACCTGTCATTCATATCCAGCACACGATTCCATGAAATTTTTCTGGGATCAATAAGAGGCTCTTTGCGTCGAAAAATGTGATTGTCAAGACACGCTGCAATAAGATTATGAGCAGCTGAAACAGCGTGTATGTCACCGGTAAAGTGGAGGTTTATCTCTTCAATAGGGTGTACCTGAGTTTTGCCTCCTCCTGTTGCTCCTCCCTTCATCCCGAAAAGAGGGCCGAGAGAAGGTTCCCTTAAAGTAACGATTGCTTTCTTTCCTATACGGTTAAGGCCTATGGAAAGCCCAACTGCTGTTGTGGTTTTTCCTTCACCTGCAGGTGTCGGTGTTATTGCAGATACGAGAATCAACGAGCCATCTTTATGTTCCTTGAATTTGTCATACGCAGACAGTTTTATTTTGGCTTTGTAGTCACCGTATAATTCAATATCAGAGGGCTCTAATCCCACACTTTTAGCAATATCTGCAACAGGTTTTAGATATTGAGATTCTTTATCTTGCGGCATATAACCTCCACTAAGAAATATTTTTAAAGTATAAAATAATAATTCCCATATTACACTTATAATCCGCTACAGGTTTTCTCCTGTACTTGTCATAACAAGCTTGCCGTGTTTTACACCTTTTGTGCTGATCAGGTTGTCAGCAATTTTTCTGATTTTATCTGCGTTGCCTTTTACAGCAAGAACTTCAAGGCAGTTTGTTTCATCAAGGTGGATGTGCATCATTGAAATGACTTCGTGGTGATGCTGATGCTGATGCTCTGTTAAGTTATTAGAAAGCTGATGTTTGCTGTGATCATAAATTATAGTAATAGTGCCTACGGTTTCCTTGGAATCGTCCTTTCTGCTCTCATCCCATTCTTCTCTCACAAGTTTATCCCGGACAAGATCACGTACAGCTTCAGATCTGTTGGAATAGCCGTGTATTTCTATGTATTTATCAAAATTTTCAAGCAGCATGCTGTCCATTGACACACCGAATCTTTTCAATTCTCCCATAATGGTTTTCTCCCGAGGGTAAAGTATGATTAGTGTCAAAATAATATTATTTAATCCGAAATGCAAGGGGCTCTTTACATATTTTACAAATCGCCCTGAATAAAAAATCCTATTTATCATCCGGTTTTATTACAGCAGTGTATCCGCCGCCGGGAATGAGATTTACATTGAGGCTTTCGGAAGATTTAACTGTTAAATGTTCTGTTATTATTGCCGGGGTTTTGCCTTTTCTGTGAGGATTTTTAAAATATATGGATGCCTTATATTGTTTGTTTGAGTTGTCTATGAATTTGAGGGGGATGCTGAGTGTCTTTTTATATGAATTTGATATTGCACTTACATACCATGTTGATCCTGTACGTCTCGCCAGAATGATGAATTTGCCTGGTTTACCGTCTATAAATATGGTTTTATCCCAGGAGGAAGGGAGATCATACAGAAAATTTTTAAACTCAGGTACAATTAAACTGTTATTCCGCATTCTCAGAGAAGAGTTTGTCAGAATATTCAGAGCAAGAATTGTACTGATGTCAAATGTACTGTTTTGGCCCTGGCTTTTCAGGTTATCGTAGTAAACTGCACACAGATCAACAGGAGAAGATATCATTTGAGAATATGGGATTGTTGTGAGCGGCAGGTATATACCCCAGGCTGCTTTATTGAAAATATACTTAAAGTCCGGTGCAAGAGTCAAAAAGTTGGGATATGTCTCTGCAAGGCCGGAAAAATTTCCATTTCCTTTAAATCCTACAATGAGATTATTTGCGGCGGCATTATCCAAAATCTCAGATGCAGTTATCAGTCCGGCATTTTTATTCTCTTTGCTAATATCCACAAAAATGCCTGCTACCCCCATTCTTTTAATATCTGACATTTTTATTCGGCAGTTTTCCGCTAAATATAACCGGGACGTTCGTAAAATGACATTTACATCTTTATTAGTTGCGAGAGATGTAACATGCCTGATCTGCTCTGAGTCGGGTTTGGCCTGCACAGGGATTGTTATATAGTTAATTTTGTTCTTTTCACAGAAATCAATAGAATGCAGCAGGGAATCAGTGTTCACATTCCCTTGAAAATCAAGATATGAACCGCCTTTTATCCATGAAACATCTTTAAAAGAGCGTGGCCGGCTGAGAAGATTTATAAAGCTGCTGTATGAAAATTTACCCGGATTTTCGCCTATCAATACAACTCTCCATGCTGTAAAAGTTGAGTTGATCATATCTTTCCCTGATTGTTTATAAGGTGCTTCAGCAAAAGAGAAACGGATGCTATGTACAGTTTTCAGCCTCATGGCATTGCTGTTTTTGACATTTGTTTCAGTTATCTCAATCCAGAGATTTTGGCTTGCCTGCATTAGAAGAGGAGGAATAATGGAAAGTGTATCATTAATTTGGGATATTGACAATGTTGAATATGTAAAAGTTTCAGATTCGTTACTATCAGAAACAGCAGGCAGGATAGCTGTGTAATTTTCTGAAAAATAAAATCCGGTATCCTCCTTTTTAATATTTCTTACTGAAATGCCCTGGTTTAAAGGAATATGATACCGAAAGGCCGCTCCATAGTTGCTGAGAACAAATTCTACTGTAAAAAATCGAAAAGGCGGACGTTTTTCTTGGAGATACAGGAGAATTTGATTATATTCTACGTAAGAAGTGTCAGGTGTCCCTGAAACAGGCACAAATGATCCCGTGATTTTTTTTCTCTGAACATTGTAGAGGCGTAAATCTTTATTAACAGGAGGAAAGTTATAGAAATTCAGTCCGAGAGGCGAATCTTTGACTATTTTTTTATCTTTAAAATAGATTGAATAGTACAGATACTCTTCCTGAGGATAAGGTAAAGATTTTTCCTGGACAGAAATTATTAAAGATATGTTTTTATCAGGAGAAAGAACAATTTCAGAAGCGGAAGTTGCCCCAGTAATGAAAGATATGATTAATACTACTAATCCCGGAATGATACCGGGTAATAAATTCTTGTGCATATGGGCCTCTGTCAGGTGCACTGGTTCAGACATTGAACAGATTTTCATTAATAGTTGAATATGCGGTTTTAATATAAAAAATTTCAGCAAAAGATAGAAGTACTTTTTAACATTTATCCTAATCAAAAACAGGAGGAGCGTATGAGCGAATTTAAACCCTATGTCTCTGCTGATGTACAGATGAAAGATTTTAATCTTAAAACTGTGGTTCTCGGGGTTATACTTGGAATTGTACTTGGCAGCGCGAATGCTTATCTCGGGCTAAGAGTGGGGTTGACAATAAGTACTGCTATTCCTCTTGCAGTAGTCTCCGTGGCTGTACTTAAGATGCTTTCTCCTATTTTCGGAAAAGCAACGATTCTTGAATGCAATATAAGCCAGACAGCAGGCTCTTCTACATCCTCTCTTGCTTCCGGAATAATATTTACAATTCCTGCACTGTTTATCTGGGGTTATCAGCCTTCTCTATTACAGCTGACAATGCTTGCAATGACAGGAGGAGTGCTGGGTGTTCTCCTTATGATTCCCCTTCGCAGGTTTTTGATTGTTCAGGAGCATGAAAACCTCCCTTATCCGGAAGGTACTGCTGCAGCTGAGGTTTTAATTGCTGCAACAGGAGAAGGAGGGGCTTCTGCAAAAAGTGTGTTTATGGGAATGGGCATAGGTGCATTATACAAGGGTTTGATTTCACTTTTATATTTATGGCCTTCAAAATTAAAAATTCATCTGCCTTTTATTAATAAAGCTGAGGTCGGAGTTTCCACAACTCCTGCTCTTCTTGGTGTCGGATACATACTCGGAAGGCGAATCGGTACTATTATGGTCGGAGGAGGGCTGCTGTCCTGGGTTGTTATTATTCCGTTTATTGCATGGAAATTCGGCAATTCGGAAATTTGGCCTGCCACTCTTGAATATCTCCGAACAAAAGGGCTCGATCCTTCCATTACTTTAATAGGCCAGCTTTCGCCAAAAGAAATTTGGGAGGGATACATCAGAATTATTGGTGCTGGAGCTGTAGCTGCTGCGGGGATTATTACAGTTATCAAGTCCATTCCGACTATGGTTGATTCTTTAAAAATCGGAATCAAAGGGCTGCGCTCAAGTGCTTCAGGCGCAGTAGATACCAGATTAAGGACACAGCAGGATCTGTCTATAAAGTATGTTCTTTTGGGAGTAAGTATTATTATTCTTATGATTACATTCCTGCCAGGAATTATCGGCCATAACACAACTATGCTGATGCGGTTTTTCAGTGCTATTGCTATTGCGATTTTTGCATTTTCATTTGTGACAGTTTCTTCAAGGATTGTGGGAATGATAGGAGTATCTTCCAATCCTACTTCTGGTATGGCGATTGTCACCCTTCTTGGTACCGGATTAATATTTAAACTTCTTGGCTGGACTGATCTTACAGGAAAAATAACTGCTCTTACAATTGGTACAATTGTGTGTATTTCAGCTTCTATTGCTGGAGATATATCTCAGGATTTAAAGACCGGATTTATATTAGGTTCAACTCCGAGAAAGCAGCAGGTGGCTGAGATGATAGGAGCTGTAGGAGCTGCATTTTTTATCTGCCTCTCTGTATTCTACCTTGGAAAAGCTTACGGATTCGGTACAGAAGAACTTCCCGCACCTCAGGCTACACTTATGAAAACTGTTCTGGACGGAGTTCTTGACGGAAACCTCAGGTGGGATCTTGTCGGAATTGGTGCGATTTTTTCCATTGTTGTAATGTTTTTCAAAATTCCGCCCCTTGCATTTGCAGTTGGTGTTTACCTCCCTCTGTACACAATGACACCGGTTTTTATTGGCGGGCTTATCAGGCATTATGTTGATAAAAAGTACGGTGTTTCAAAAGAGAAAACCAGTAAGGCGGATGAAGGGAGGGACAACGGAATACTCCTTGGTTCGGGCTTTATTGCAGGGGAGGGGCTTATGGGCGTTGTTATAGCAATAATTGCTGTTGCCCTGTCCAGTGCTCCGCATCTTCTTGAAATAAAGTATCCGGCTGAATGGATAGGACAGATAGTGTCCGGCATTATCTTTACTATTCTTGGATGGTATCTCTATTCTCAGGCTGCAAAATCAAGGAGAAAAGCCTGATTGAATAATAGCAGGGCATAAGTAAAAAATTGATAAAGGGTTGCATAAAAGGAATTTTATTTTAAATTACATGATTTGCAAATCTGCAGTATAGAATAAAGGGATTCGCGGCGGATTCCAATTAGTAAAAATGCAGTACAGTATTGCAGGCTGCCTTAATTTTTTGGTAATATTTAACAACAGGGAAAAAGTTTATGGCAAGAACGGTTTTTCAATCTCCAAAGGGGATAAAAGATGTGCTTCCTGATGAGCAGGCTTATTGGCTTTTAATAGAAGAGAAGATCAGAAATATAGTACGTGCTTACGGGTACAAAAGGCTGACTCTCCCGGTGTTTGAAGAAACCGGCCTTTTTGCAAGGGGTGTGGGACAGGGTACTGATATTGTGGAAAAAGAGATGTACACTTTTGAGGATAAGGGGGGGAATTCCATTACTTTGCGTCCGGAATTTACAGCGGGTGTAATGAGAGCTTATCTTCAGCACGGTATGGCAAGTACTCCCAAACCTGTTAAATTGTGGTCATTCGGTCCGGTTTTCAGGTATGAGAGACCGCAGGCAGGAAGATTTCGTCAGCATACACAGTTTAATGTTGAGGCTTTGGGGGAACAGGATCCTGCTCTTGATTTTGAAGTTATGTCTGTTGCATTTCAGCTTTACGAGGAACTTGGGTTTAAAAATTTGAGTTTTCAGATAAATTCCATAGGATGCCCCAAGTGCAGGCCTAACTATCTTGATAAACTGAAAGAGTATTACAAAGAACACATCAATGAAGTGTGTGACGACTGCAAAAGAAGAATTAACACAAATCCACTGCGTGTACTTGACTGCAAGCGGGATCAGTGCCAGCCGGTAATCAAAAATGCACCTCCAATCTCCGAACACCTGTGTTCCGAATGTAAGGAGCATTTCAATACACTGAAATTGTATCTTGATAATGCAGGCCGTCCGTATCAGGTTAATCACAGGCTTGTCCGGGGCCTTGACTACTACACAAAGACTGTTTTTGAAGTGTGGGCACAGGGAATTGGAGCACAGAATGCTGTATGCGGAGGGGGGCGGTATGACGGACTTTCAGAAGCAATAGGAGGCTCTCCTACTCCTGGAGTAGGTTTCGCTTCGGGAATTGAAAGGATTGTACTTACATTACAGGCTCAGGAGAACATTGAAATAAAACCTGAACCTCCGCTTGCATTTTTTGCAATTCAAAGTATAAAAGCCAAATCGTGGGTCGTACAAACAGTTTCTGTACTGAGAAGTAAATTGATTCCCGTTGTCATGGCTTTTGGAGAGCGCAGCCTGAAGGCTCAGCTAAGGGAGGCAAACAGGCGTAATGTCTGTTTTGCAATAATTGCAGGGGAAGAAGAATTTGAAAAGAAAAAAGTTCAAATCAAATTTATGAATGAGCAAAAAAGCCTTGAAATCCCTTTTAACGAAGTAGTAGATTTTTTACTGAAGAACAAAGAGGACAAGGCTTGAACATAAGCACGGACAAATCCATTACAGTATGGGAAGCCCTTGGTATGGTTGTATGGGCTGTCCTGCTTATTTTGACTCTTGAGATTGCCGTAGGTAACCATCTTGGAAAAGTAAAAATTCTACTTATGGAAACTCTTATTATTGTACCTGCTCTGCTGTTTATTATTAAAAGAAAAGGCAGTATAAAAAATAATTTCAGACTAAAATCTGTAAATTATAAAATTCTGTTATCCTCTTTATTTATCGGTGGGGGGATATCAGTGCTAATTGATGAACTGGACAGATTAATACAGATAGTATTACCATACAACCTTCAAATAATGCAGAAAATAACTGAATTTATGAAAATCAATTCAGTATCTGATTTAATAATTCTGGTACTTGCCGTTGCAGTTGTAGCGCCGATTACAGAGGAGGCGCTGTTCAGAGGTTTCCTTCAGCAGAGATTGGAAGCTGCAACTGATGTTACAAGGGGGATTCTGTTAACATCTCTTGTATTCGGTTTTATTCATTTTAATCCATGGGCATTTGTTCAGATTATTATTATCGGAGTATTTTTCGGTGTTGCTGCACAGAGAAGCGGAAGTATTGCAGGAACAGTAGTCATGCACAGCTTTAACAACAGCCTGGCCCTGCTATTTGCAAATGAGAGGCCTGAGCAGATTACCTGGTATTTAAAAGGCGGCCATGTCAGGCCTGTTATCCTTATATGCTGTTTATTTATTACTGCTGCGGGATTTAAATATTTTTACAAGTTTACTAATCAGAAAGAGGTGAGCGGCTATGAAGAATAATATGTTTAAGATTTTCTTGATGATTTCAGCTTTTTCCCTTGGGTCAATATTAAGCGCTCAAGAGGATTCTGTAAAAAATAATATTGATGTTAAAATTAAAAAAGCAGTTGAATTAAGAACAAATGGCAGCGCTCTTAAAGCAGTGGAAATATTGAATAAGGTTGTTGCTGCAAATCCAAATTCCGACAGAGCATATCTTGAACTTGGCAAGGCCTGGTCAGAAGCTGCAGGAGCGGCAAGTCAGAAAAGTGACATGATGGCTGCTATGGAAGGTGTGAAAAAAGGTTTTGAAGCATTGGACAGAGCAGTAGAAATAAATCCCAATAATGTTGAAGTGAGAATTTATTATGGTATTTTTGCGGTAAATGTACCGTCATTCTTCGGAAAAACAGAAGCGGGAATTAAAAATCTGGAATATTCCCTGAAACTTGTAAAAAATGACCCTGAAACAGAAGTAACAATTCTGCAGTTTCTCGGAAAGGGATACAGAATGACTTCCCGGTTTGCTAAAGCGGCAGATGCGTGGGAGAGGGCGCTGGAATTAAATCCTCCTGAGAAGACAGCCGAAATTATTAAAAAAAATCTAAATGAAATAAAGTCAGAAATGAAAAAGAAATCTGACAAGGAGCAGAAAAGAAATAAGACTTATGCACATACAGATAATATTGAAAATCTTATTAAATCTGCAGAAAACAGCTTTAAAAAGAGTGATTTAAAAGCTGCTGAGAAATATGCAGAAAAGGCATTAAATATAGACAGCAAACGGGCAGATCTGCATCTCCTTCTTGCAAAAATTTATCAGCAGGATGCAGCTGTCGGGTACGATGAAAGAATTTATAATGATACGAATACGCGTTCGAATCTTGCATTCAAATTGACTAAACACCTTGAGACAGCGCATAAGCTGGCTCCTGATAATAATGAGATATCAGTCTATTATGCTACAGCAGTTGTGATGATGCCGTTTTTTGTTGGAAAGATGGATGAAGGAATCCGCATCCTTGAGGAGCTTAAAGAACGTACTGATATTAGTGATTCCATGCGGCCCCATATTTTATATACATTGGGTTATGCATATCGGAAAAAAGGTGATGCAGTATGGATGAGCCTTGTAAAGAATTATCCGAATGCAGACGAGGTGCAGAATGTTTATGACGAGTTTGGCCTCAGAAAAACCGATCATTCAACAGATAAGAATTTGAAACACAGAGTAAATATTTCATTTCATCTTGGATTCCAGGATGAACTTGCTCCCCAGACTGCAGTCTGGATAGAAGATGAGAAAGGGAATTTTATCAGAACAGTCTATGTTTCCGGATTTGCGGGATATGCAAAAGAAAAACAGGTGGACCTCCCGATCTGGGCAAATAAATCCAAATTTGAAACTAATGGCACAACAGGGGCAAGTATTGACTGGGGCAAGCATACATTTTTATGGGATCTGACTGATAAAAATAATCAGAAAGTTAAACCCGGTAAATATACTGTTGTAGTGGAATCATCATGGTGGCCGAGTATGAAATATGGTAGAGCAGAAGCAATTGTTAGTGTCGGTAAGAAGAAAAATCAAGTTTTAAGTAATAATAAACCGTTTATACCGTGGTTACTTGTTGAATATAAGTAGAAGGAGTGTATATGAACATTGTTGTTTGCATCAAACAGGTGCCTGACACAACAGATGTTAAAATAGACCCCAAAACAAATACTCTTGTCAGGGAAGGGGTTGAAAGTATATTAAATCCGTTTGATTCATATGCAGTAGAAGAAGCATTGAGAATCAAAGAAAAACTTGGCGGTAAGGTTTATGCAATTACAATGGGGCCGCCTCAGGCCGAAGCAGTGCTCAGAGAAGCTGTATCTGTGGGAGTGGATGAAGTTATTTTAATAAGCGATCCGGCTTTTGCAGGTGCGGATACTCTTGCAACTTCTTATGCACTTGCACAGGCAATTAAAAAACTGGAAGGAATTGATTTACTCATCTGCGGAAAACAGGCTATAGACGGAGACACAGCTCAGGTAGGGCCCGGTATTGCAGTACATCTTAATCTGCCTCAAATAGCATTTGTGAAAAAGATAAGGGAAATCTCTCCTGAAAAAATAGTTGCAGAGAGAATGATGGAAGAGGGCTTTGAAGTAGTTGAAGCAGCTTTGCCGTGCATTATTACAGTTGTAAAAGATATTAATGAACCCAGGCTTCCGTCATTAAGAGGAAAGATGGCTGCTAAAAAGACGGAGATTCCTGTGTGGAAGGCTGATGACATAGGCGCTGAAAAAGATTTAATAGGCTTGAAAGGTTCTCCTACAGTTGTTAAACAGATATTTGCTCCTCCGAGAAAAACCGGCGGCAAAATCTTTACCGGAGAACCTGCAGAAGTTGTAAATGAATTTATGGAAATGGCAAAAGAGTTTAAACTGATTCAGTAATTATATTTTTAAAAAAAGATAAAGATACAAAGGAGTTGCAAGTGCCAGCAATAATAGTTATTGAAGAAAAATGTATCGGTTGCGGGGCGTGTGTTAAGGTTTGTCCTTACGGCGCAATTACAATGGAAGATAAACTTGCAGAGATTGATGTTGCAAAGTGCACTCTATGCGGAGCATGTGTTGAGGTCTGTCCTGTAGATGCTATTGAAATAACTGTAAAACGTACATCAGTTGAAGGGCTTGAAGATTACAAAGGTGTATGGATTTTTGCAGAGCAGCGTGAGGGTGAAATCCAGTCAGTAGTTTATGAATTAATAGGTGCAGGCCAGAGGCTTGCAAAAGAGAGAGGATCTGAACTGAGTGCTGTTCTTTTCGGCAGTAATCTGAATGATTCTGTTCTGCTTGACCTGTTTCAGAGGGGTGCAGATAAGGTATACATTGCTGATGATCCTGTTTTGGAGCAGTTTAATGATGAAGCATATTCAAGGATACTTGTAAAACTGATTAATGAGCATAAACCGGAAATCGTTCTGGCAGGTGCAACCGCTCTCGGAAGAGCGCTTATACCGAGAGTTGCTGTTGAACTTAAAACAGGACTGACTGCAGATTGTACAGGGCTTGAAATTGATTCCGAAACCGGACATCTGCTTCAGACAAGGCCTGCATTCGGCGGAAATATAATGGCAACGATTTTATGCGAACATACAAGGCCTCAGATGGCAACTGTACGGCACAAGGTTATGCCTGAAGCAGCTCTTGATACATCGAAAACAATGGGTGAAGTAGTGAGAGTTGATGTTACTTCGCAGGATGCGGCAACTCGCACAAAAGTACTTGAAGTTGTGAAAGAGCTGGAAGACACAGTGAATATTGCAGAAGCTGATGTGATTGTATCGGGCGGAAGAGGCCTTAAGAGCCCTGAAAATTTTGAAATGTTAAAAGATTTGGCAAAGGTGCTTGGGGGTGCAGTAGGCGCTTCAAGGGCCGCTGTTGATGCGGGATGGATCAGTTATTCTCATCAAGTAGGACAGACAGGAAAGACTGTTAAGCCAAAGGTTTATATTGCAGTAGGGATATCAGGCGCAATTCAGCATCTGGTAGGAATGTCATCGGCAGATGTGATTATTGCAGTAAATAAAAATCCTGATGCCCCGATTTTTGAGGTTGCAGATTACGGTCTTGTTGGGGATCTTTTTGAGATAGTTCCTGAGCTTACAAAAAGATTTAAGGAGATTATGTAGTTTTAAACGTATAATTGTAATTATAAAAATTCCATGGTTTTTTCTGTTAGTATTGTTCGTTGCTGATAATAATTTAAATCAGTCAGCATATTGTCCTGAATAGAGGACAGTAAATTTTTTACTTGTCCTTTATTCAGGACGTTTCATGTTAGAGGTTCTAAAAAAATCTATTATAATCTGACTTTTCCCTGAATTAAAAGCAATGGAACGCAAAATCTGATTTATCAGATTAATTCCTGGCATGGGATGCTTAGTGTTTTTGAAGCCGGGCAGTATTTAATTGTAATTTTTTGTTTATAAATCTATGGAATTTAATCTATTAGGTAGGTCTGAATGCCCGTTGAATTGCTGTTTAACAGGGAGTAGACAATTTTTCTATTTTTTTATAATATTATTGCATTTTTCTTGCTTTTATTGTTATATTTAATTTGGTCAACAAAATTATTACTGCACTTCAAGTTATTATCCGGCAATTTTCCGTATGTTGCAGATGACATTTATTGAAATATCAAAGATAGTGGTATGATTTTTGAGCGATTTTAAGTATTGTCTTTTTTTTACCCTGTTCTGGCAGTATTCCGGCCGGGTATAATACTGATGATATAAATTTTTGTACAGATATAAACCAAATTTTTTAATAGGAGGAATTAAGATGATCCCTCGGAGAAAAGAGAAGAATCTGTATTTTTATGTCAGATTTGTTGCAGTAATTATATTTTTTGCAGTAAGCGCTAATGTATTTGCTCAGGCACCAGATACTGTCTGGACGCAGCATTTCGGAGGCGTGAGCAGTGACGAGGCCCGAGGTGTGGTTCAGGTTGCGGACGGCGGTTTTGTAGTGACCGGGTATACCAGGTCTTACGGAGCAGGTAGTTATGATATCTGGATAGTTAAAGCTGATGCTGACGGAACATTTCTTTGGAGAAAAGAGTACGGCGGAACAGGCGGGGAGAGCGGAAGATCGATATTTTCTACAACTGACAGCGGTTTTATAATAGGCGGAAATACAAGCTCGTGGGGTGCAGGCCAGACAGATATGTTTTTATTAAAGACCGATGCCAGCGGTGATACTACAGGAGGAGTCGGATGGCTCAATACTTATGGTGGTTTATTCTGGGATGAAGGCCGTACAGGTATTCAGACTTCTGACGGCGGATATGCTTTGGTCGGCTTTGTTCAGCCGCAGCGTGATAGTGACTATGATGTTACTTTAATAAAGACCGATGCTTCCGGGACTATGCAGTGGCAGAAGACATATACGGGACTCCATGACGAAAAAGGATATGATCTGGTTCAAACTGCAGACGGCGGGTATGCAATCCTGGGATATACGGAATCGTATGGAGCGGGAGCAAAGGATTTTTATTTGATTAAAACAAATGCGACAGGAGATTCATCATGGTCTCAGACTTACGGGGGCCCTTTTGATGATGAAGGAAAGTCTATTGTTCAGACAACTGACGGGGGCTACATACTTACCGGATATACAATAATGTCTGATGGACATGGTGCAAAAGATCTATGTCTTATTAAAATAGCTTCTGACGGCACTAAAGAATGGGAAAGCAAATTTGGTGGTACAGGCGACGATGAGGGCTATTCTGTAATACAATCCAGCGACGGCTGGTACGTGGCAGCAGGATATTCAAAACATACAGGCCCCAGAGATGACAAGGATGCTTATATTGTTAAGGTGGACGGGTCCGGCAATTTATACTGGTCGAAACTTTCAGGTGAAGCTGATGACGATGATTTTCAGACTATCACAGAAACCTCTGACCATGGTTATGTGGCAGCAGGTGCGCATTATGTTGCAGGAAGCCCGGGAAATCTTTTAGATATGTATGTTGTGAGAATTGAGGAAGATGAGGATTACATAGTAGGTTCTGTCACAGATGAAAGTTCCCAAGCTCTGGTCGGTGCTGTTGTCAGAGCCTGGACTGATTATCCTACAGGTACAATAGTTGACACAACAGTAACTGATGCAGACGGCAGGTTTGCTATCAGGCTTGATGCAGGAACATACGATTTAAGAGTTGAATACCCTGATTACCAAATTCGGGAAGTGGATGATGTTGTTTCGCCAAGCGCAGATAACAATATAAGCCTCACTCCTCTTCCTCATATTTCCGGTACGGTTGAAGACCTATCAAGCAGTGCAGTACTGAATAATGTTAAAGTAGTAGTCTGGGATACATACGGTACAGGTACGAGGATTGACAGTACAAACACAGATGCATCAGGGCAATTTTCAATTGCAGTTAATACGGATGGGGATTATGATATTGCTTTTACTGTAACAGGTTATTTTGATTCCGTATATGTTGATGTTTCGGCTCCGGGAAGCGGATATCATTTTGACATGAGATTAATTCCGTATATCTCCGGAACAGTAACAGACGGATCCTTACCTATTAACAGTGCAAAAGTTGTTGTGTGGGATACTTACAATACAGGCACAAGAATAGATAGTGTAAATACAGCATCAGACGGTACTTTTTCTGTGGATTCACTTACAGAGGGCAGTACATACGACCTCTATGTATCCAAAAGCAGTTACTATTCAAAACTTACGGAGAATGTCAATGCGAGCAGTTCCGGAAATACAATTGCATTAACTATTCTTCCATATCTGAAAGGCAATATTACATTCGGCGGATCTGCTGTTGCAGGTGCAACAGTACAGGCCTGGTTCCCTTATCCGGACAGCCTCGTAGGCGAAGCAACAACAGACGCGTCAGGAAATTATGATATACCCGGGCTTGACAGTGCAAGATATGATATAAGAGTATTCGGATCCGGTTATTATCCCAAAGTTGATAAAGATGTTCTATCACCGTCAGCAGGAAATGATATGATGCTTGCTGCAATTCCGACTGTAACTCCATCAAGGTACTATTGTGATTTCTGGGGGGATACAAGTTTTTACTTCGGAGCGGCCCTGCAGATAGGAGATGTAATTACAGCAGAAGACCCTGACGGAGTGACCTGCGGTGTTACTACTGTAACAGATACTGCAGATGACGGGTTCGGAGTTTACCTGATCCATGTTTACGGAGAAGATCCTCTGCTGGCAGGAGATCAGGGAGCGGAAAACGGAGATACGATTATATTTTATATTAACGGGTACAAAGCATCTTACATCGGAGATCCGGGCTGGGCAAATCAGGAGAGCAGGCATCTGGAATTAAATGTTGAGCCGTGGATTACATGTAAAATGCCGATTTATCAGAATTGGAACCTTATAAGTTTCCATTCGGCTCCTGATGACAGCAGTGTTGCGAATATTATTTCAGGGATTGACAGCCTGAATTACATAAGTGCTTATTACGGAAATGATCCTGATCCTGTAAAGAGCTGGGACAGATACAGGCCAGCTTCATCAAATGATTTGGAATATATGAATGCCATTCACGGGTACTGGATGAGATCAGATACAACTGTTGTGGAGACTTTAAGAGTTGCAGGACAGAGAATTGATGTCACGACACCGATTAATCTTTACACAGGGTGGAATTTAATCGGATATCTTCCTACAACAGCAGATTCAATGTCTCATGCATTCAGTACTCTTGGTACAAATTATGATTATGTCCAGGGCATGGAATCTTCCAGCTCAAACAGTGAGATAAGAACATGGTCAAGAGGAAGGCCGATAAACGATCTTTATGTATTTGATAATCATCATGGCTACTGGGTTCACATGGGTGTTGATGATATCCTGACATATCCTGAAAACGGATATACCGCAGCACAGACAGTGCATCTTGAAAAAACAAGCGTAAAGGGCGGAATAAAAGTTTTTGCAACTCCCTATTGGTGTGATTTGTGGGGTGTTGAGCCTGAAAAACTTTCCTCTAATACAGAAATTCTGGTTAAGGACAAAGACGGAGTTATATGCGGGGCAGGTATTGTCAGAGATGATGGTGCATTTCTTATCCATGTTTACGGAGATGTTCCATCCACTTCAATAGACGAGGGAGCAGGCGAGGGGGATGTTCTGACCTTATTTACAGAAGACGGATATAAGCTTGAACCTGTAAAACCGGTTTCATGGCATTTCAGAGGTAATATTAATGTAATGCTGTCTGAAAAAGAGGAAACTGTGATTCCTGTGATATACGAACTTGAGCAGAATTATCCAAATCCGTTTAACCCGGAAACTACAATCCGTTACAGGATGCCGGAATCGGGCATAGTAAATATTACAGTTTATAATACCATGGGGCAGAAAATAAAAACTCTGGTAAATTCAAACCGGAAAGCCGGAACCTTTGAAGTTAAGTGGGACGGGACAAGAGAAGATGGTTCTTTTGTAGGCTCAGGCATGTACATTATCAGAATGAAGGCAGCAGGATTTACATCAGCAAGGAAAGTTTTGTTTATTCAATAAATTCTACAGAGATTGAAACCGGATTTAAAGCCTCCCTGAACGATAAAAAGGGAGGCTTTAAAATCATAAAACATGGATTTTGGATTAAACAGACATCTAAAAGAATCCGGGGAATTAATTGTATTTGATAAAGATGTGTTTTAAATATAGAAGCTGGTTTTTAAGTGTAATACTTATTTTGTCGTTATTGTTTATAAACAGCCTGTATGCACAGGATGTCAGGGTTGTAGCAGATTTAAAAGGCGGTATTAAAACCGCTGTAATTGAAGTATGGGATTCATATCCTAACGGACGAATCTTACAAGAAATTTACACAGACAACAACGGAGTATTTACACTTCCGGATTTACCCTCCGGTTCTGATCTGCGAATACATGCTGACTGGTATTTCCCTCTTGTATCCTTTTCTTCACAGGTTCCTGATACAAGTTTTCTTGAACCGGTACCTGTTGTTGAAGGCTCAATGCAGTATCTTGAATACTGTAGCACAGAGAGTTTTTTTCACGGATACCCTGTTCAGGTCGGAGATGTTGTTTATGCAGTTGATCCTGATGGAGTCATTTGCGGAG
>JAGGVB010000149.1 GCA_021158245.1 bacterium
TATCTTAATAATTTTTTCATATTTTCTATTCATCATATCTCCTTGGATGTTTTCATAGGCATATTATAACAAATGCCGAGGTTTTTGTCCAGTAGTTTCTTTGAATTTTTAAACACCCATTCTTCATAACGATTATTAAACCGATATTGATTACCCTTTTAAAAAGAGCGCGAAGACAGAGGGGGGGTTGTTGTGCGGAGCGCAGCGACAAAAAGGGGATCTTTGCACAACAATTTACCCCGTAATCTAAAAAAATTCATAAATTTTGAATTAGTATAAAAATGTAATATCATAAAGATCGGAAGGGGGTGTAAATATGTTGAATAAGCGATGGTCAGTCGTAGCCGTAATTATTCTTTTGTTTGTTTTTATTTTCGTTAATACTGGTTTTTGGAGTTACTCAAGCCTTTTTGCATTTGATGAAATTCCTGATGGAGAATGGGTGCCTTTGATTGATAACAATCTTATTTTTAATGTTACGGATATTGAGGTACTTCAAAATGGCGCACTTCTCTGTATTGCGAATGGCAAAATTATCAAATCTATTGATGATGGGAATACGTTTGAAGATGTTACCGGGAATATTAAAGAGAGCGTAAAATTTCTTGCCACTGATAATAGTAAAATATATGCAATTACTTCTTCATTTGTTTATCTCTCAAGTGATTCTGGTGCAACCTGGAAATTTTTGTGGGAAATAACCGATGATACAATCACATATGCCTGCGTGTTTGATGGCAATTTGTATATTGGCACTGGATTTGGTAAAGTGTTAATGAAGGATCAGTCAGATTTGTTTGATACCATTGTAGATGCAAATCTGCTAACCGTTAACTGTATTCTACTGGCTAAAAATTATCTTTACGTTGCAACTATAGATGGACTTTTCTTTGTTCAGGACGGTCAGTTAGTTGAAAATACGGCATTTAAGGGAGATAATGTTGCGTTTATAGTGGAATCAAAAGGCAGTATTCTTGCAATAAAATGGATACCTCACTATGGTGGTAGTGAGGGTTGGTCTACTATTACTGAATTGCATAAGAGTGAAGACGGGGTTGTGTTTGGCAAGCTACATGAATTTAGCAATACAGTGGTAGATGCGATTATCCCTGCGGATGATGGGGCCTACCTTATTTCTTCTGGGTCCGGTGTTTATTATTCTGGAGATTTAGCCAATTGGAATGTGCCGGCAGGTTTCAGTAGTTTGCCAGATGTTCTCTCTTTTACAGTTGATCCAACCAATAAAAATGTAATGTTTATTGGATCAGAAAATTCTATTTTAAAAAGCACAGATGCAGGGAAAACAGTTAATCCCCTGAAAGAAGGTTTTAATATTGATACCCTCCTGTTTAATTGTGTTTTATGCAGTGGCGATGTTGTTTTAACTGGCACAAACTACGGCATAATGCAAAAAAATGAAAAGGGACAATTTTTTGTTATAGGACTTCCAGACGAAAATATAAATTGCCTTATAGAATTTAATTCAAAGATATACGCGGGAAGCAATAATGATGTTTTTGTCCGGATACTGGACGAGTGGAAGCCATTGGGTATCAACAAACACATATATGCATTGGCAAAATCGGATGAATCGCTTTTTGTGGGGAGCAGCAGTGGAGTATACCGGGTGGATAATGCCGGTTTTGTAAAAGTAGGAGAAGGGCAAGTGCAGGGAAATATATACAGTCTATGTGTTTCCGGTGAGAAAGTATTTGCCGGGACAGGTTTTTCGGAAAACGGCGGGTTGTTCGTTTCAGAAAACAATGGGGAAACCTGGGAAAAAATACCAGATACACCTGGTACAGATATCACTTCAATTTTTTGCGACCAACAGGATCTATTTATCGGTACCTGGGTATTAGGTTTGCTCTATTCCGAAGATGGCGGGCTTGTGTGGGAAGAAAAAAATAATGGCCTGGGAGATCTCAATATTACCGGTATAAAATATGATTTTAGCAGCGGCATAATGTATTGCACTACCTCATTTGGCATATACTACTCTTCCAACAAAGGCGAGGAGTGGAGGCCTCTTGGGAGCGTTCTTTCTTCATCAAGAGTTCTCGGCCTATCTATTTGTAGCGGCACCATAATTGTTGTTTCCTGGGATGGTTTGTTCCAATGGGAAACAAATGTGCTCTCAGCAGAATGCGAAGAACTGTCCGTGTTTTTACACTGGGATGAATTTCCTGATAAAGCAAAAGTAAGTGGATATGAAATTTACCGGAGTGCGCAGAACGATACTGAGTGGGAACTTATCAAGGAGTTTGATATTGGGAACAATAATTACGTAGACAATACTGTGCAAAATGGCGTAAATTACTACTATTTTGTGAAGAGCTTTGATGACAAAACTCCTCCAAACTATTTTATTTCAAACGTGATTAGCGTTGTTCCGCATATAGATTCAACCCCGCCAGAAATAACTGTTTCTTTTCCTTCAAACTACTCAACAGTCGGCACTAATCTTGTTGTTGTAAAAGGCACAGTAACTGATGAATCAGGCATAGATAAGGTAACGGTAAATGGCAGTGAAGTTTCTGTTGCTTCTAACGGTTCATTCAGTAAAACAATTAATCTTTCAAAAGGCACAAATACAATAACAATTATTGCATTAGATAAAAAAGGCAATACCGCAACCAAAACAATCTCAGTAACGTATACCCCGTCTGCCCAGGAAACTATCATTACGCTTCAACCTGATAATTCATATATGACCGTAAACAATGTTTCTCAGGAGATAGATCCCGGCAGAGGAACAAAACCTGTAATCATTCCTGAATGGGGTAGAACAGTTGTTCCAATCCGAGCAATAGTTGAAGCATTGGGAGGAACAATAAGCTGGGACGGTACGGAGAGAAAAGTCACAATTAATTTTGACAATGCAACGATAGAACTATGGATAGATAGTCCAAGGGCAAAAGTAAACGGCACCATGGTATACATTGATTCAGACAACCATAGCGTGAAACCAATTATTGTAAATGACAGGACAATGCTTCCCTTAAGGTTTGTCGCTGAATCCCTCGGCTGTATCGTTGACTGGGACCCAAACACAAGAACAATAACAATTGCATACGGCGGGTAAATAAGTTAAAAACAATTAAATTTAGAAGGGGCAGTATCGAGCGAGTGTCTCCTAACCTCCTCAAATATGTCATTGCGAAGGTTTCGCAGGAACCTGCGGCAATCTCGCATTTATTCTTTTGTCATTTTTTTTTGCAATCATGTTTTTCTTCGTTCTCACAGATAAAAATTATCAAAAACTCCTAGAATAATTTGAAAATATTTGTAA
>JAGGVB010000150.1 GCA_021158245.1 bacterium
AGCGAGGCCAGAAATTACGGGCTTCAGTTTGCAACCTGCGACTGGATTCTTCAGCTTGATGCTGACGAGGAACTCAGAAGCGATGATATACCTGCTGTAAAAAGTGCAGTGCAGAACAGAGAAATTGACGCTGTTTATGTTGCATTAATGAATAAGACTCCCGTAGGATGGACCAAACACTATTCGCCCAGACTTTTTAAAAGGGGCAGGGCAAAGTTTGCGGGAGATGTACATAATCAGCTGGTATATCAGGGAAAAGATATTAAAACTGAAATTGTAATTTATCATTACGGTTACAATCTTTCAAAAAAGGAGATGGACAAAAAATTTAAGCGTACAGAGAAACTGCTCAGAAAGCAGATGAGCCGTGATAACACAAATCCTTTTACTTACATGAACCTGATGAGAGTTCTTAAGTCTCAGCATAAATACCAGGAGGTTGTCAGCCTTGGCAGGAAATCTTTTGTTTCAGCAGGCAGTAAAATGACTGATCCGATTCTGCAGATGATTGAGTACGATATGATTTGTTCGCTTATTGAACTGGGTAAGTTTCCCGAAGCAGAGAAAAGAGCAAAGAATATATTAAAAAAATTTCCGGATAATCTTGATATAACATACTCTCTCGGGCATTCTCTGATTTTGCAGAAAAGATACAAAGAAGCGTTGGATGTTTATAAAAAGTTTCTTGAAATCCATGAGAAAGAAGGGAAAACCCCCGGGTTTTCATATCTGATAATTGATACTTATACGCTGGATCATAAAGTTTGGGCAATTATTGCAGACTGCGAGCATGAACTGGGAAATTATGAATCAGGAATCAAGGCTGCGGGAAAAGCTGTTGAATTAGACCCTGATTCTGCAGAATATAAAATCGCGCTTGCAAGAAATCTTATAAAAGCAGGCAGAAAAGAAGATTGTAAAATCCTTCTGGAACGCATGGAGCGGGAAAACAACGTTGATGAGGAAACATATTTAAAGTATTTTGCATTGTGCGTAAAGTATCCTGAATTGGGTTCTTCTGCGGATGTTCTTCAGAGGGCAGTGCGGAAATATCCGGACTCGGAAAAATTGAAGTCCTATTTACATTCTAAAACCCCGGCAAAGAAGAAAAAGAACGAACCAACAATATCGCTGTGCATGATTGTAAAAAACGAAGAGGAATTTCTTGAACAGTGTTTAAAAAGCGTTCAGGATGTTGTTGATGAAATGATAATAGTTGATACAGGATCAACAGACAGGACAGTTGAGATTGCAGAGTCTTTTGGGGCAAGGGTTTTTCATCACGAGTGGCAGGGCAGTTTCAGCGAGGCCAGGAATTACGGGCTTCAGTTTGCAACATGCGACTGGATATTCCAGCTTGATGCTGACGAGGAACTGGAAAGAGAGGATATTCATCTTGTAAAGAAGGCTGTAAATCAGGATAAATTTGACGCTGTTTATGTTGCTTTATTAAATGATTCGGTTAATGGCTGGTCAAAACATTACTTTCAGCGCCTTTTCCGCAGAGGAAAGGCAAAATACGAAGGTATAGTTCACAATCAGCTTATCTGTGAAGGCGAGAGTGCATGGAGCGAGATAAGGATTTATCATTACGGATACAATCTTTCCAAAGAAAAGATGAAGAAGAAATACCAGCGTACCGAATCTCTGCTTTTAAAACAGATAGAACAGGAAAAAGACAATGCATTTTCTCATCAGAATTATGTGAGAATTCTTGCAGCACAGAAAAGATACGAGGATGTACTAAAAGCTGCGGAAAATGCATTTAACCTGTGCAAAAAAACAATGAATCAGAATAACAGGCAGATGATATCTTTTGATTATTCTGTTGCTCTTTTGAACCTTGATTTACTTGACAGAGCGGAAAACGTGTGCAATGAAATTCTTGAAGAATTTCCTGAAAACCTTGATATAACCTATGCACTGGCAAATGTAAAATTAAAAAAAGGAGAGTACAAAGAAGCAGTAAGCCTTTTTAATAAGTTTCTTAAGATTCTTGAAAACAAGAGAAAACAGCCGAAATATGAAGGATTGATTATTGAAACATACAGTTATGATCACAGAGCCTGGGCATGTCTTTCAGATGCATACACATTTTTATCAAAGTTTGACGATGCTCTTAAATCAGCAGAAAATGCCTTAAAAATAAATCCTGATAATTATGAATATCATGTTATTTATGCAAGAGCTCTTGTTAATATGGGACAGCAGGAAAAGGCTCTGGATTATCTGAAAGAAATTGATAAAAATAAAAGACCAAGTGTTGCATTTTATTCAAAATGGACCAGTCTGAGCGAAACGCTGCCCCTTGGTGAAAAGCAGGAAATTCTTGATTTAGGGCTTAAAAAACATCCGGATTCTGTTGAGTTGAATTCCCTGTATGCACACCTGTTTGAATCATCAGATCCTGAAAAAGCCGAAACTATCTGGAATAGGGTTTTATCCTTTGACACGGAAAACTGCAATGCAATGCTGCATCTTGCATTTCTGTTTTTACAGGAAAAGCAGAATAATAAGTTTCATGATATTACGGAAAAGTTTATTAATAAATGCACAAGGCCTGTTTATTTTAAGAAACTGGGAGCATTGTGCATAAAAGCTCAGGATTATGGTACTGCCATAGAAGTGCTTGGAAAGTATCTTGAATATTTCCCGGAAGATGCAGGTACCCTGGCAGATGTCGCAACATGCTATGTTAAGATCGGGCAGTATGAGGCTGCTCTGATAGGATACAAAGCTGCCCTCGCATTTGATCCGGGAAATAGTTCGGTGATTTTAAATCTGGAAAGGCTGGAGAAAATTCTATCGCATTCCTGAAAGAAAAGGATTAGTGAATAGTGAAAAGGGAGTAGTGAATAGGATTCTCTTCGACACAAGTTGTACTTGGGGCGGAAATAGTAATCCACGAATTACACGAATCCGTCAAAGGCCGGACACAGTTAACACGAATTTAAAAATAAATTAAATGAAATTTCCAGATGTCGGCAAATAAATTAAACAGTGTCATACTCGCGAAAGCGGGTATCCATGGGAGGGGTGTGGAGGATTACATAAATTTGTGATTAACCCCTCTCCGCCCTGGATTCCCGCTAAAAACATGCGGGAATGACATCTCAGTGGACCGTTGTTGCGTAAATTTCCAGATGCCGGAGAAAAAATTCTCAATTTTGTCATACCCGCGAAAGCGGGTATCCATGGGAGGGGTGGTAGAGGATTGCCCCTGGTTTCCCGCTAAAAACATGCGGGAATGACGCGCCTAAGCCCCGTAGGGGCGGAATATTTGTAGAAATGGAATAAACAAAAACACGGAGTCCCGTAGGGACGAAATATTAAACGAAGTATGTACAAAGCTGTAGTTCAACAAATGTAAAAAATCCAAATGTTATACATTAACGTTCAGTTTGTTGATTTTGTAAAGATTTATGTACGGCACTTTTTTCAAAAAAAAGTGCCCAAAAAACGCCGGCTGCCGAAAATTTCCTAAAAATGCCAAAAAACTCTCTGAAAGGCAAAAACTCACCCGATTCTGATTATTGTATTTTTTCTTAAAGAGAATCGGGTTCAAACAGTTTGCCTTTCCGGGCGTTCGTTTTTCAACATTTTTTTAACGGAAATTTCCAGATGCCGGCAAACAACTGTTTTTTTGTCTTTTGTTTAAAAAAAAGGCCGCTTGTAAAAAGCGGCCTTTGTAAAATCAAACTGAATTAATCTAATCTACCGCATCAAAGTCATTTTTCTCATCTGTGAGAATGTGCCTGCTTTCATCTGAATCAAATAGATTCCGCTTGAGACTTTCTGCCCGAAATTATCTGTCCCGTCCCATTTGGCATAGTATGAAGCTGCAGGAAGTTTCTTGCTGATTAGTGTTTTTATCTCTCTTCCGAGTAAGCTGTAGACTTTAATTGTAACCTCACTCTCTTCTGCAATCTGATAGTTTATTGTTGTTTCAGGGTTAAAAGGGTTAGGATAGTTCTGAGTAAGAGCAAAGTCGGAAGGAGGAGAAACAAGCATAACAGG
>JAGGVB010000151.1 GCA_021158245.1 bacterium
AAATTATTTTCCCCGAGATAGTAGAGCTTGCAGGTGTGGATCAGGTGGGAAAGTATCATCACAAAGATGTGTTTGAGCATACTTTAAAAGTTGTGGATAATCTTGCAGAAGTAACAGATAATCTGAATCTGCGTTTTGCCGGACTGGTTCATGATATAGGAAAACCAAAGGTAAAGGAGTTTGTAAAAGGAACAGGATGGACTTTTCACGGGCATGAACTTACGGGAGTGCGAATGCTTACAAAAATTTGTCCCCGTCTCAAGCTCTCAAAAAATATGTGTAAATATGTACAGAAATTGACACGGCTGCATATGCGGCCTGTACAGCTTGTCGGCGAAGAGGTTACTGATTCTGCAATAAGGCGCCTTATTGTACATGCAGGGGAAGAACTTAATGATCTGATGGTTCTATGCCGGGCTGATATAACATCAGGTAATCAAAAGCGTGTTAAACAATATATTAAAAATTTTGATTATGTTATGGAGCGGATAGAGGAAGTAAAAGAGAAAGATAAAATGCGGGCGTTTCAATCTCCTGTAAGAGGTGATGAAATAATGAAAGTATGCGGGGTTGGCCCGGGCCCGCAGGTTGGTGCCTTAAAGAAAACGATTGAAGAGGCAATTTTAGACGGGAAAATACCAAATGAACATGACGCTGCATATGAATATCTGCTTGGCATTAAAGATGAATTTATAATAAATGGAAATAAATAACACTGCAAAATCAGTTCAAAATAGTTTTTATGTAGATACTAATTTGCATTATTTACAAATTTAAGAAATATCAGGGAAAAACTTGATTCACTATAGGAGCATGCAGGAATTATATGAGGGGGTGGAGTCATTCCTGAAATTTTAATCGGGAATCCACGGCTTTGACAGGTGTTTATTACTGAATATATTCGATCCAATGTGATTGTCATTCATAGATCAGGCAGGCTGAAAATAGAATCAGAATATTTTTTACTTTAATGTGTTTGTTTGATGTCTCCGACTTTTTTGCATGCGAGTGTAAAAAATATTTTATGCGTCTATATTATAGTATAGGAAAAACAAAGCGGGATAATGAAAAAGCAGATTGTTTTAACGATTTCAAATATAAAAAACAGGTAACTAAATTTAAAGAATGTCGTATATTATTATATGTATCAGTATTTCTGATGCTTTTATAATAATTGAGTGAAACTTTTTATTGCAGTGTTAGTATACAGTATTACATGCAAAAAGAGGAGGGAAGGATGAACGAGATTAACTCTGAAGAGAAAAGAATGGGAGTCTTTGCAAAACTATCGGGTGTTTTCACTTCACCTGAGGAAACCTTCAAAAGTATTAACGAACGCCCCAACTGGCTGATTCCATTTATTGTTGTTGTAGCCGTGAGTTTGGCAATTCAATATTTTATTATGGATTATGCTTTTGCGGATCAATTAAAGATTATGGCAGCGCGGGGGATGGATGCTCAGCAGATTGAGCTTGCGTCACAGCATATGCAGGGGGTTGCAAGGTATGCACAGTTTGTGATTGCCCCTATTGCGATATTAATTGCATGGCTCATTATTGCTGCGGTGCTCCTTTTTGCAGGCAATGTAATTATGGGAGGAGAAGCAAAGTTAAAGAATGTAATGGCTGTTGTTGCATGGAGTTCTCTCGTAACTCTTGCAGGGGGGATATTAAAGGCTTTTCTGATTGTCTCAAAAGAAACAACAATAGGTGTTACGACAAGCCTGGCTGCTATTATGCCTACTCCTGCCATCGGCAAAACCCCGTCAATTTTATACAGATTTTTAAGTAAACTCGATATTTTTACGATATGGCAGATAATTCTCTGGTCAATCGGGATTGCTGTTGTTTATAAATTCACAACAAAAAAATCCGGTACTCTCGTAGGGATTGTGTGGGGAACATGGATTGTATTATCTGTTGTATTGGGCGGGTTAATAAAAATAGGTGTTCAATAAATTCATTTTAAAGGAGAAAAATAATGAATCGGTATGTGAGGAGCCTGATTATTCTGGTTTTTTCCATCTCCTTGTTTGGGGGAGCGGCAGCACAGACACAAAAGATGACACTCAATGAGTGCGTAGATATTGCACTAAAACAGAATCCAAATATTATCATGAGTCTGTTTTCCAAAAAGATTGCATCAAAGGATGTCATAGAGTCTTTTTCACAATTTTTACCTCAGATTTCTGCAGGAATGGGCTACTACCATTCTGTACTCGGGCCGTCGTCAAAAATGAGAATTGACCCGAGAACAGGAATTCCGGTACCTATACAGCCATTTGAACTCAAATCGTGGTCCTCTTCAGCTTCAATAAATGTTAACCAGCAGCTTTTCAGCGGCGGACGAAATCTATTTAATGTTAAAAGGAGCAGGTATCTGCAGAAGAGTGCATATTCCGGATTTGATGATACAAAACAGCAGACGATTTATATTGTAAAAGAGAGATATTATAATCTTTTAAAAGCAGAGCATCTTCTTTCAATTGCCGAAGAGACAACAAAGTCATCCGGGGAATCATATAAAAGAGCACAGACTCTTTTTAGAGTGGGGAAGGTACCCAAGTCTGATGTGTTAAAAGCAAAAGTACAGCTTGAGACTGACAAACTTTCTCTTATTGAGGCTCAGAACGGCCTTTCAGTTGCACGTGCATCTTTAAATTATGTGCTTGGCTATTCAGTTGATCATGCAATTGAAGTTGTGGATAATCTGAATGTATCCGATATAAATGTATCTTATGATGATGCAATGACTCAGGCATTTTCCGAGCATCCTGCTTTAAAGAAAAAAGAGTGGGATGTAAAAGCTGCAAGAGCGTCTGTTAGAATGGCATACGGACAGTTTCTCCCTACTGTTTCTGCATACTACAGTTATTCCTGGCGAAATGACAAATTAAGTAAAATAGATAAAATGTTTGATAAGGATTACAACTGGTATGCCGGTGTTCAGCTTAATTTTCCTATTTTTCAGGGGCTTTCACGTTATGCCACAGTGAGCAAGGCGCAATTGGCATACAGCTCACAGAAGATTGGATTGGAACAGGCAAAAAGAGATATAGCTCTTGAAGTTAAGCAGGCCTTTTTTCAGGTTAAGCAGGCAAAAAAGAAGATTCTCGTAACAAAGGATGCTCTTGCTGCTGCTGAAGAAGATCTCCGGCTCAATAAAGAGAAGTACAATCTTGGAGCGGGGACTATGCTTGACCTGATAAATGCGCAAGTTTCATATACAAGGGCAAAGAGTGACAACGTACAAGCTCTGTACGATTATAAATATTCAATAGCGAGGCTTGAAAAAGCCATGGGAGTTTTAAACAAGTAATTAAACGGGAGTTCTCATTTTGAAGGAAAAGGAGAATTTTGAATGGCAGGAGTAAATAAAAAAAAGCTGTTAATAGGTCTTATTGTTGTTGTTGTGCTTGCTGTAGTAGTTGTAAGTAATCTCAAAAGAAAAAGCGGTGACACAAAGACCGTACAGACAGAAGTAGTAAAGTATGATAAAATTATTGCAACAGTTTCCGGCTCTGCAAAAATAAAGCCGGAAGTCCAGGTTAAGATTTCTGCAGAAGTCAGCGGAAAGATTGTTAATCTGGGTGTAAAAGAGGGTGATTATGTACATAAGGGAGATTTCCTTGTACAATTGAATCCCCAGGCGTATAAGGCTGCTGTGGAACAGTCGCAGTCAAATTTATCATTTGCAAGAGCGGGATTTGAAAAAGCAAGGAACGAATTCGAGAGATCTCAGGAGCTGTTTAAAAACAACCTAATTTCAAAATCAGAACTTGAGATTGCAAAATCCACTTATGAACAATCCAAGGCTCAGGTTGATCAGAGCAGTGCAGCACTGAAGCAGGCAAAAGAAAATCTGGCAAAGACAATAATTTATTCTCCTATGGAAGGAACTGTAAGCAGACTTAATAAAAAGGTCGGCGAAATGGCAATGGGCTCACAGTTTACTCTTGACGTTATTATGGAGGTTTCCGACCTGACGCGAATGCTTGCTGAGACGGAAATTGATGAGAATGATATTATTCATGTAAGCCTTGGGGACACTGCAAAAGTAATGGTTGATGCTTATCCTGATACTTCTTTTAAAGGCGTTGTGACTGAGATATCAAATTCAGGAACAACGGCAGGCCTCGGTACGCAGGAAGAGGTGACGAATTTTACTGTGAAAGCTCTGCTGCTTGAAAAACCAGAAAAGATTCGTCCCGGCATGTCAGCAACTGTTGATGTAATAACAGATAAAAGAGATAAAGCGCTGGTTATTTCCATTCAATGTGTTACAGTAAGGAAGCCTGTTGATAGAGAAAAGAAAGAACTTGGAAAAAATAAAAAGAGTGAAGAGATTAAAGATACAAAAAGTAAGGATAAAAAAATTAGAGTTGTATTTGTAGTTCATGACGGGATTGCCCGCCAGACTGAAGTCAAAACAGGTATATCAAGCGATACCCACTGGGAAGTGCTGAAGGGCTTAAAAGAGGGCGATGTGGTTGTCAGCGGAAGTTACCGTGTAATATCCAAAGATTTGGAAGATGGCGATAAAGTGAAGGTTGATAATTCTCTAAAGAAATATCAATCTGAAAAGAAATCGTAATAAATAAGAAAAATTGACAGGGAGTTTCAAGCTATGTTAATTGAGCTTAATCAGATATGCAAAGAGTATCATATTGGTCTGGAAACTGTTCGCGCTCTGCAGGATCTTGAACTTAAGATTGGCAAGGGTGAGTATGTTGCCATTATGGGCCCGTCAGGTTCGGGAAAGTCAACTTTGATGAATATTCTGGGGTGCCTTGATACTCCGAGTGACGGAGAATATCTGCTGAACAGTTCCAATGTAAGCACCATGGATGACAACCAGCTTGCCGAGATTCGTAACAGGGAGATAGGGTTTGTTTTTCAGACTTTTAATCTTCTTCCGAGAGCAACATCACTTCACAATGTTGAGCTGCCTCTTGTGTACAACGGGACTCCTGCTGTTCAGCGCAGGGAGATGGCGGAGTATGCTCTTGAGAGAGTTGGGTTGAAAGACAGAATGAAACATAAACCCAACGAACTTTCGGGAGGACAGAGGCAGAGAGTTGCGATTGCACGCGCATTAGTCAATAATCCTTCTATAATCCTTGCAGATGAACCGACCGGTAACCTTGATACGCGTACAGGCGATGAGATTATGGAAATTTTTGAAACTATACATGATGACGGCAATACCGTAATTATGGTCACTCATGAAGAGTACATTGCAGAACACTCTGACAGAATAATTCGTTTGCGTGACGGCAGGATTGAGAGAGACGAAGCAGCATAACAGAGAGAAGCGGGAGAAACAATGGCATTTCTCATAGAAGCATGGGAAGCTGTAAAGCTTGCCATGGGAGCACTAAGAGCCAATAAAATGCGGTCATTTTTAACCTTACTTGGTATTATTATTGGTGTGACCACTGTTATCAGTATTATATCGTTAACTCAGGGGCTTGATAAAGCATTCGGTGAGCAGATATCTTCTCTCGGATCAGACGTCCTGTATGTTCAGAAATTTTCATGGTTCAACAAACAGGACTGGGATGAGTTCCGAAACAGAAAAGATATTACGATGGATGAAGTGAAAGCAATTAGAAAATATGCAACACTTATTTCTGCTGTTTCCCCTTCTGTTGGTACAAGAAAGACCGTGCGTTATAAAAATAAATCTGTGGAGAGAGTCTCAGTTTCCGGTACTGATGAAGAGAAAACAAGCAATGTTTTTCCCCAGTACGGCAGAGACTTAACAAGTTTTGATGTTGATAACCGCAGAAATGTCTGTGTCCTCGGCTGGCAGGTAGCAGATGATCTTTTTAAAGACACTGATCCCATAGGTAAATGGGTGAAAATCGGCGGTTATAGATTTAGAGTAATTGGTGTTTATGAAAAACAGGGAAGCCTTTTTGGATTTGATCTTGATCAGGAAGTCAGGATACCAATTGGAGTATTTTTTAAACTATTCGGCAGGCATAGAAACATAACGATTACTGTGAAAGTCAAAGATACTAAATACATTGAAGATGCGAAAGATGAAATACGGGGAATTCTTCGGCGGGTGAGAAAAGTACCGCCCGGGAAAGATGATGATTTTTCCATCAACCAGATGGATATGATTATGGATATGTACAAGAGGCTTACTGCAGCCCTTTATGCGGCTGCAATAGGAGTCGGCGCCATATCTCTTCTTGTCGGCGGTATCGGGATCATGAATATAATGCTTGTCTCTGTGACTGAGAGGACAAAGGAGATAGGAATCCGTAAAGCAATCGGAGCGAGGAGGCGAAATATAATGGTTCAATTCCTTGTTGAGTCTGTTGTGATAAGCGGAGTTGGAGGAATTATCGGGGTCCTTTTAGGCTTTGGCCTTGGTAAGATTATAGCTTCGGTTTCTCCTCTTCCTGCAACAGTATCTTTGTGGTCTGTTTTTCTCGGTATAGGGTTTTCTTCGCTGGTAGGAATATTTTTTGGATTATACCCTGCGGGGAAAGCAGCAAAATTGAATCCTGTTGATGCACTTCACTATGAATAGAGGAGTTTGATAATGAAAATTTCTGAAAAAATATTAGAAGATAAAGTTGTTATTACTCTTTCCGGTGAAATTATGGGAGGAGATGAATCGGAAAAATTTCAGTCCATTGTGTATAAACTTATTGAAGATACAAAAGTGAATGTTGTGGTGGACATGTCAGAAGTTCATTGGATGAACAGCTCAGGACTTGGAATGCTTATGGGTGCGCTTACTACTTTGAGAGGCAGCAGTGGGGATTTGCGTCTTGCATCAATTTCAGACAGGGTTAGACGCCCCATTGAAGTTACAAAACTGGACAGCGTCATTAAAATTTTTGCTTCTGTTGATGACGCGTTAAACAGTTTTAATGAGGAGGAATAGTATGGGATCTTTAACCCGTGAACAGATTATTGAGAAAGCTGCAAAGGGAGAATCATTTAAGGGTATGGATTTGACAAATGCAGATTTGTCATATACCAATTTTAAAAACTGTGATTTCTCCAAAGCTGTTCTCAAAAACGCACATTTTCAAAATGCCAATCTTGAGAATGTAAATTTCAGCAATGCTGATCTTGAGAAGGCGTTTTTCTTTGGAGCAAATCTAAAGAGTGCTGTTTTTGTAGGAGCGAACCTAAATGAAGTCAATCTTCAGGATTCAAATCTTGAAAATGCTGATCTTCACGGAACAGATTTAAGCTATGTATCTCTGTTCGGGGCACACCTTGATAATGCAAATCTTGAGAATACGATACTCATACATGCTAAACTGAAGCGTGCAAGCTTGGTAGGTGCTAACATGAAAAATGCAGATCTTACTGAAGCACATCTGCAGAGGGCTGTACTTCGAAATGCTGATTTAACAGGTATAAAGTGCAAGGGTGCACGTATGATTAATTCAGACCTTGAAGGCGCCAAATACAATAAAGAAGATCTTGAAGGCTGCATATAGATTATAAAAATAGCTATTTCAGAGAAGGGGTATAATGGAGTTTTCTGAAAATTTATCAATTGCAATAAGTTCATTAAGAACAAATAAACTTAGGTCCACGCTTACAACCCTGGGAATTGTAATAGGTGTTGCTACTGTAATTACCATGATGACTATTATCCAGGGTATTAATTCCTATGTGGCAAAGGAGTTTTCTCAAATAGGTGCGAATACATTTTTCATACAAAAATATCCGGCTATCAGAACAGGTCATGAAAAAGGGAAATACAGAAATCGTAAGGATTTAAAGATATGGTATGCAAGAAAGATTAAAGAGGTGGCATCATTGGTAGATAATGCCTCACCTCAGGTTTATAATTGGGGGCAGTCAGTAAAAGGCGGAGGGAAAAAAACAAATTCTGATGTAATTGTTTACGGTGTTTCTGAGGATTGGCAGACAATTGAGAGCCGTTTTGTTGAGGACGGACGATTCCTTCAGGAAAGTGATATTCATTCGTCACGGCCGGTATGTGTAATAGGCCTTGATATTGTTGAAAAGCTCTTTCCTTTTAAAAACCCTATGGGAGAATATGTTTACGTAAAGGGTAAAAAATTAAAAGTTGTAGGTGTACTGGAAGAAAAGGGAAGTGTGTTCAATAGCAGTCAGGATAATGCCGTTATCTTACCATATTCAACATTTGAAAATATTTTTGGCAAGCATAATGACATTACTATAACTATTCAGGCAAAAAAAGCTGAATTAATACTGCCTGCAATGGATCAGGTAATAGGAATTTTACGGACATTACGAAAAGTACGTCCGGGAAATCCAAATGATTTTGAAGTTATTACAAGAGACTCTCTTGTAGATACGTGGAAGAATCTTTCCGGGGTTATTTTTGCCGCAGCAGTGGGGATTGCAATGATCTCTCTTCTCGTAGGTGGTATTGGTATAATGAACATTATGCTTGTTTCCGTAACTGAGAGAACGCGTGAAATCGGCATAAGAAAATCAATCGGAGCAAAAAGAAAAGACATATTGGGACAATTTATTGTTGAGGCAGTAATACTTTCTGCTTTCGGAGGTGTAATAGGCGTTGGTGCAGGGCTGCTTTTCGGGCTGTTAATAGGTGCGGCAACTCCGCTTCCGTCTGCAGTACCTGTGTGGGCAATTTTTGCAGGGCTTGGATTCTCAACTGTTGTCGGATTGTTTTTTGGGATTTATCCTGCAGCAAAAGCCGCACGTCTTGATCCTATTGTGGCGTTAAGATACGAATAGATTTTTAAAAAAGTGTTCGAAAAATACAGGATGTTTATTCTTAAATATTTTGCATCGAACAAAAATTTGCCATTCTCATACTGTCCTTCCGAAGGAGCGTCAGCCGCTGAGGAATTTTATTAGGGAATAGTGAAAAAGGAATAGAAAATAGGCCGCCACCCCGCCCGGCCCCTTCGACTACGGCCAAAGTTGTACTTGGGGCGGAGAGAAAAGTCGGCGGTAGAAAATACACAAAACTTTTACCTCAATTACCAATACTATTGAAATAGAAAAAACTTGACATTGTACATTGATTAGACGTACATTTAATAATGATAAATATGAAATATGAATGGAATTCTGATAAGAATGAATGGCTTAAGAAAGAAAGAAAAATTTCTTTTGAGAATATCATATTTCATTTATTGCAGGGAGATATTTGGAAAATAGCGGATCACCCGGATCAAAAATCATATCCGGGCCAGAGGATATATTTTGTTATTGTAGACAGTTACATATATTTGGTACCATATGTTGAACAGCCTGATGGTGTGTTTTTAAAAACAATAATTCCAAGCAGAAAAGCAACACGAGATTATCTTAAAGAAATTGAGGAAAACCATGAAATTGAATGAAGAAGAAAAAAATATATTAGAGGAGTATGACAAAGGAAAAATCCGAACAAAGGCTCCCTCTAAAAGTGAGATAAATAAAATTAAAAGTATTGCAAAAAGTACATTCAAAAAAGATAGAAGAATAACTATCAGATTGTATGACCATGATTATAAAGGTATTCAGAAAAAAGCATTGGAAATGGGCATACCATATCAGACATTGCTTTCAAGTATGATACACCGGTATGTAGAGGGAGAACTTCTTGAAAAATAAATAATTCTTCGATTTTTTATATTTACATTGCATTGATAAAATGTGGCTGTATTAAAAGGCCTGAACCTGTAATTGCGATTCCGGCTTGCAGGAAGAAGCAATCTCCTCAATCCGTGTGCAATCTTGGAGATTTTCACGTTGCTTTGCTAATTGCTAAGACATAAAATAAGGCTTTTAATAACCCACCCCTACCTTGATCCGAAAGTTGTTTCACATAAAAGAGTAAACCTATAATTTTATTATAATCTATTTTGTAATAACTCGGCATCCCTCTTTTCAACTTTTTTCAAAAATCCCGACCCGACTATCATATGTTTTTTGAGTAGTCGGGACTAACGAAGCCAAAAAACATCTTGACTCGAAGTCAACAAATTCGTAAAATAAGGCTGGTACACTTTCAACTGCTCATTGATGGTACATTTTCAAGTGCCCAATGACAATTTATAAGATTATCTCTTTGCCAGTGTTTTTTTATTTATTCTTTAGTGGTCACAAACATAAAGTTTAAAAGGTAAAACACTATTAATTTAATGGAAAATGATGCAAAAAAATTTATTCAAAAACATAGAAAATTGGCTTTTGAGAGTTGGGTTAGCAGTAACCTTGTTTTTTTTCATCGTGCGATCATAAAGGAATAGTTGAACCAATAGAACCAAAAAACTTTCCTCCGACTGCAATATTAGATGTTAATCCTACTCAAGGAAAAATTCCTCTTGAAGCAAGAATTAAGTTAGACGGAAAAAAAGTAGAAGACGGGGCAGATATAAAAGAGTATATTATCAAAATGCCAGAAGAAACACTAACAAAGAAATTCCCTATAGATACTACAATGACTTTTAAAAATTCAGGAAAGTTTAATGTTTATGGAATTGTAACAGATTCAAAAAATTTAAGCGATACTGTAAAAGTCTCAATGAATGTCCTGCCATTAAACCCCTCTATGAACCAAGGCTTAAAATTAGTTAATGAAGTAGAAATAGAATATAGTGCAACTCTCTCTGATATAAACAGTGCAACTCTTGAAATATTCAAAAATAATGAGTCTGAACCTTTTTTAACTGAGAATGTTCAAAATGGATACAAAAAAACTTTCAATTATTCTAAAGATAAAATAACAAAAGGACATTATAAATTTGTATTGGAGTCATCAGATAAAAATACGACCACGCAGGATACAATTTCTGTTTTAGAATATGCTCCTGAAGTAAATTTAAGCTCTGTTGCTGATAGTCTAAAATTTAATGAAGGGGGTTCAATAACCATAACTCTTCCAACTCCAACAGATAAAAATCCAGAAGATGCTCCAAAATATTCAGATGTTGTTTCCAGCGACGGCAAAGTCTCACTTTCTCTCTTAGGAAAGGAACTAAAAATAAAGGCTGTCCCAAATAAAACAGGAGATTACCAATTACAATTGTCTTTAACTGACGGAATAATAAGAAACACAAAAAACCTTGAGGGTAAATTATATGATTTGCTTGATGTTTCAGGAACTTTAAAAGACAATGAAATGCACGCAACACACCCTGGAATTATTAAAGTTTATAATTATGTAAAAGATATGTTGGGTAATATTTTAGATACAAGCAAAATAGGAGAAATTGCAGTTGATAATTTAGGGAATTTTTCAAAAAGGTTTGATAAAAGAATTTTAGATTTACAAGGAGACATTTTGGTTCAGGCAAGGTGGGTTTATTCAGGAGCAGATTTATCTTATGTAAGAACAATGAAGTTAGAATCAAACGACCAGAGAGAGCTGGACATGGTTGTTGTTCCTTATACAGGACTTGCAGAAAATAACATAACACCTGAGGATTTTAGAAACCACATGGCAGAAGTTTTAACTCTTGGTGATGCAGCAAATCCAAACATAATTGTAAGCAAATGGATTTTTAATGGACAAGATATTCCTGCAGATATTAAACTTGATGAAATAATAATTTCAAAACATAATCCAGATATAACTAAAACAGGTTATTTTTCAGATTCCACTGCTGAACAAATAAAAAACAGAATTTTAGATACAGAAGATATTGGAGCATTTTTTAATGGAAAATTAAAAAAATATAATATTCCTGTAAATATAGTAGACACTAAAGATTATTCACTTCCAGAAGATTATGGGAAAATAGTTCTTTACCCTGATGAAAACCCCACAGGCAATTCAGGAAATGCTTTGGGAGGATATACTTATGTGAATGACCACACAAGAGATGGTTATTTAGATTATGCAAAATCAGTAGTAAAAGTGTGGGATGGAATAGCAAATAAAACTGCAGTTGCTCATGAATTAGGTAGAGCTTCAGATGCGTTATGTGGAAATGCTATAACTCTTACTGGAGATCAAACAATAATGAAAGCTTATGGGGGAAATAGTGATGGACCTCTTTTTGCAGACAGAAAAACAGCAAAAGCAATTTATGAAGATTCTTATGTTCCTGGAACAGGAACTGTAAATTTTATTGTTGATAATAATCTAAGTCTAAGAGATATTACAGGATTAAGTTTTTTAGATGGTTCTAAAAAGTGATTATAGATAGCTTTAATAAAGTGGTGTCGCACTTGTGACTTGAACTCACGTTTTATTAAACATTTTAAACATTATTAAATATAGATAAAATATTTGGTTATTCAGAAAAAATACTTGCAGATTAATTACAATCAAACTATTTTGTAACTAAAATAGAATTTTGGTATATTTCGCATTTTTTAATACAAATTTTGCCTTAGTGGACATATCAAGATATGAGTGTATGGTAGATAGTATTATGTTAACGGTGCTCGTAAATTGGCGGAGCATTTACTATCAGGGATAAAAGTAAGAGGCTATCATGAGCATAAGTAAGGTTGTTAAAAAATATAAAATAGATGGACATCCTAATGACTTCTCATTTTGGAAAACAAAATCATATGAAGAGCGATTGGACGTATTAGAGCAAATCCGAAAAGAATATAATTTGTGGAGATATAATGCTGAGCAAGGATTTCAAAGAGTTTATAGAATTGTTAAACGAAAATAACGTTAGATATTTGGTGGTTGGCGGATATGCCGTTGCATTTCACGGACATCCACGTTATACAAAAGATCTTGATGTATGGATAGAATTGTCGACAAATAATGCTAATAAAATTGTAGACGCACTAAAAGAATTTGGTTTTGGATCATTAGATCTCAAGCCTGATGATTTTCTTGAGAGTGATCAGATAATTCAATTGGGTTATCCTCCCAATCGTATTGATATTTTGACAACATTAAAGGATTTGAAATTTGAGGATTGTTATCAAGCGAAAGTTGAAGTTGAAATTCAAGGTCTTCATATTGATTTTATTGATATTGAGAGCTTAAAGAAAAACAAGAGGTCTACCGGTCGCCCACAAGACCTGGCCGATGCAGAGAATTTAGAATAATCCGGAGTATTGCTGTAAACACATATTTGTCATAAAAAGTTACGGCTAAATCAGTGCATGCAAGAGAGGAAAATATGTAATATCTATCTACTTTTAATATGCAAGAACAGCGTATGCTGCTTAAAAAAACAAATTAATTAAAATGACCGATTATTCAAATTTATGCTGAACCAAGACAGTTTGTTGTGAACTATATAGAGTTTACGATGGCGTTGCCTTTTTTTAAACATCTAAATTGCAAACTTTAATGCACACAGTTTAATTTTTCTTTACCCAATAGGTAAAGAAAAATATTGACATTATGCATTATTTTACTATCTTTACCTTATGGGTAGATGAAAAAAGATTGCCGGCCAGGGGGTGATGTGGAAGTTCGTTTCAGAACGAGAAAACTTAGAAAACAATATGAAACATTTCGCGAGGCAGAAAAAACCTACGGAAAAGAAGTAGCACGGAAATACATTCAACGTATAGACATCATAAAACAAACGCATGATATCAATGAACTTCGTGTTTTACCTGGTCTGCATTGTCATGCACTTACAGGAAAAAGACATGGACAGTGGGCAGTAAAGCTGACGGGATTTTATAGATTGATATTCATTTTGGAAGGCGAAGAGCTTGATATTACGTGTATTGAGGAGGTGAGTAAACATTATGATGATTAGAGAACAAAATCGCTCCGATTTGGCAATACCGCCTGGTGAGTACCTTGAAGAAGTTATTTACAGTTTGGGTATGACTAAAAATGAATTGGCCTGCAGGATGAGCCGACCCGCTCCCAAGTTGAGCGCTATTTTTACAGGTGACAAAGCAATAACTCCTGATACTGCTTTACAGTTGGAAAAAGTTGTTGGTGTACCTGCACATATCTGGACTGGATTGGAGGCTGAATATCGATTAACTCTGGCACGCAATCAAGAAGTAATTGAAGAGCAAAGACTACGTGATGAAAGTGATTTTGTTACCAAGTTTTGCTACTCAGAACTGGTTAGATTGGGTCTTGTTGCTAAAAAAAACAGAATAGTAGAAAAAGTTCGGGAATTACAGAATTATTTTGGAGTGACATCGTTAAAAAATATTTCAAACTTAAAACGTTATCAAGTGGCCTTTCGACAAGGAACAGGGAAACGATCGCCTGAAGCTATTTCAGCCTGGTTAAGAATCGGAGAATTGGAGGGTCAGAAAACAGAATCTTTCCCTTTTAGAAGAGATGCTTTGGAAAGAGCACTTCCGTCTATTCGAAGTATGACAAGGCTATTACCAGAGGAATTCGGGCCTGAACTACGTAAAACTCTTTTAGAAGCTGGTGTAGTACTTGTTCTCTGCCCACACTTTTCAAAAACATATCTGAACGGCGCTACTTTCTGGTTGGGGAAGAACAAAGCGGTTCTAATGCTGACAATTCGAGGCAGTTGGGCTGATATTTTTTGGTTCAGTCTTTTTCATGAGCTTGGACACCTTTTGTTACATAGCAAGCAGATGGTTTTTTTAGAAGAAGATAATGGTGAATATAATTCGGATAAACATGAGAAGGAAGCTGACAGATTTGCAGCAGACATATTAATTCCGCCGGATAATTACAAATCTTTCCTTAAAGCAAGGCATTTTTATCCACAAGATATCAAAATTTTTGCAAACAGCTTAAAAATTGATTTGGGTATTGTTGTGGGGCGTTTACAGCATGATGGTTATCTGAAAAATTCATGGCACAATAATCTCCGTGTCAGATACGAATGGAAAAAGGATAAAAAATCAGGCAGTTTATAGTTTCTGGTTTTGATAAATTTTGTATGTTTTAATGAAAATTTTGTGAAGCCGGGATTAGATTTTTCTGCCCATATTTTATGGTGTAAATCAAAGACAGATTCTTAATGATAAATGCCTGGAATCGAATGAAAAGCACATTTGATGATCTATCATTTGCTGATTTTTAATTAAAGCTTAAGTTATTTATTTTTCACCCGAAAGGGGTGCTGCTGTTTGATATATCCAAATGAATCTTTATTATTAAGTCAAATCAAAATTCTGCAAATTTAAAAATTTCCCTTGCTTTTTATGTATTTATTAAACATTTTAAACATTATTAAATATAGATAAAATATTGGTTTAAATATAGAATTTTTCCCAGGAGAAAGAAGCATAATGAGCATATCAAAGAGGAAAAAAGACCACCTCAATATTGCATTGAACCGGGATGTTGAGTTCAGGAACAAAACAACAGGTTTTGAGAATTACGATTTTCTGCATTGCGCAGCGCCTGAGCTTAATATAAAAGATGCGGATACCTCTGTTCAATTTCTGAATAAAAAACTTTCCATGCCTTTTATGGTTTCGGGCATGACAGGCGGATGTAAAGAGGCTGTCTCAATAAACCGCAGTATAGCACAAGCCTGTGCAGAAGAGTCTGTTGCAATGGGGGTCGGCAGCGAGAGGCAGCTTTTTGAAAATTCGGATTTTATAGAAAGCTACACAATAGTCAGAAAATATGCTCCGAAAATTCCAGTTATAGGAAACATCGGAGGAGTTCAGCTCGCCGAAGCTGATAATTTTGACAAGATCAGCAGGCTTATTGATGTAATAGAAGCTGATGCTATGGCAGTACATTTAAATCCTCTGCAGGAGCTTTTGCAGCCCGGCGGAGACGTGAATTTCAGTGATATTTTAAAAGCGGTAGAGACTTTGAGCAAATCAGCAGGTGTACCTGTTATAATAAAAGAAATTGGATGCGGAATATCTGAAGAAATCGCCGGAAAATTTATTGATGCAGGAGCGGAGTACATTGATGTTGCAGGCGCAGGAGGAACTTCATGGGCAGCTATTGAATCTTACAGAACTAAAAACAGCATATTTGCAGATTCATTTCGTGATTGGGGTATTTCAACCGCTGTTTCAATAGAGATGGTTAAAAGAATAAAAGGAGCAGGAATTATCGCATCCGGAGGAATAAGGAGCGGAATAGATATGGCAAAAGCTCTTGCACTTGGAGCACAAATGTGCGGAGCAGCGCTCCCCGCGTTAAAAGCAGTTTCATCAGGGGGCAATGAAAAATTAATAGGTATGATCGGATTGTGGAGGATGCAGCTTAAAACAGTGCTGTTCCTTACAGGCTCAAAAAAGATTGAGCATCTGCAGAGAGAAGGAGTATGTTATAAAATCAGGAATTAAAATTATTGACAAGCTGTAAAGGAAGTTTATGAATATCGAATCTGAAATAAAGAAGTTGCATGATAAAATAAACAGAGGGCTGATGGAGATTTTTGAGGGCAGGCCTCCTGAGAGTTTGTACGGCCCTGTCGGACATCTTTTAAAAGCAGGAGGCAAAAGGATTCGGCCGCTCCTTGTTATCTTCTCATGTAAAGCAGCAGGCGGCCCCGAAGAAGCTTGTTTTAATGCGGCACTTGCAATTGAACTGCTTCACACCTTTACTCTTGTCCATGATGATATTATGGATGATGATGACAGCCGCCGCGGAATGCCTTCTGTTCACAAAAAATGGGATATACCTACTGCAATTCTTGCCGGAGACGGACTGGTCACACTTGCATATCAAACATTGCTGAAGACAGATCACCCTAGATTGGTTGAGGCTGTCAAAGTGTTTACGGACGGCCTTCTCTTACTTTGTGAGGGACAGGCCATGGATAAAGATCTGGAGAACAGGGAATGTCCTGAACTTGAAGAGTACATGGATATGATAGGCAAAAAAACAGGAAAGCTTATTGAAGTGTGCTGTGATATTGGTGCGATTCTCGGAGATGCAGCAGAAAATGAGCGCAGAGATCTGAAAAAGTTCGGCTCTTACACAGGACGTGCATTTCAGATACAGGATGATATGCTTGATATTCTTTCCAGAGAGAGTGTTTTTGGCAAACCCATTGCAAGTGATATTATTCAGAAAAAAAATACATTCTTAACAATCCATCTATGGCAGAACGGAGATAATGATACAATTGGACGGTTCCGCTCTCTGTGGGGAAAAGAGATACTGTCAATAGAAGAAATAGAAGTGATAAGGGAGTGTTTTGACAATGCCGGAAGCTTTGATGCCGCGAGAGAAATTGTAAAATCAGATCTTGAAAATGCCATGGGGATTGCAGATTCATTAACAAGTTCGGGCGATACATCTTTCCTGAAATATCTCGTAAAACTGCTGAAAAACCGCAGTTGTTAAATTTAGTATTCATTAGGGTGTCCCCCGAAAAATCTAATAATTGAGAAATAAGATTATAAAAATCAAGGAGTTAAGCAAAGAAAGTACTTGAATAAATAGCAAAAAATTGCCTCCTTATTGTATCACCACAACACAAAAAAGGAGGCAAAATGAGTGCGCCAAGCAAAGCTAATATAAGCAAGCCGGACAATCCGGCACGTGTAGCGGCTAACCACCGGCACGGAACTGAACCATGCGTCTGAGGAGGTAACGAATCATGCGAAGCCATGGTGCGAACACGCACAGGCAGGCTGACTCATAGTAGAGGAGTAAGCAGGGTAATGCCTGTTGAGTCCGGCAGCCGCCGGACACTCGAAGGGGTCAGCAGTTTAACGCAGAGAGTTGAGGTCTGTCATGCCGCACCCTGATGCCGGAATAACATGGCAGAAATTAGCTCTCATATCCGGTCATGCCCAAAGAGACCCTGACTTTCAGTTCACGAGCCTTGCTCACCTGCTGAATGTCGAATATCTTCGGGATTGCTACAATAGCCTGAACAGGAATAAGGCAGT
This sequence comes from bacterium, assembly GCA_021158245.1. Lineage (NCBI taxonomy): Bacteria > bacterium. The sequence continues at coordinate 17,733 of JAGGVB010000151.1, forward strand.
AGGAATTGATAACGTAACCAAGGAAGAATACGGGAAGGAACTGGAAGAAAATCTGGAGCAGTTAGTTTCGAGGCTAAAGCGTAAGAAATACAAGCCGATACCTGCGAGACGAGTCTATATTCCAAAAGGCGATAAGGAAAGACGTCCGCTTAGAATATCCGCATTGGAAAACAAGATAGTGGAACGTGGAATCACGTGGATACTTGAAAGTATTTATGAACAAGACTTTTTAAACTGCTCGTATGGATTTTGCCCGAACAGGAATGCACATCAAGCATTGAAGCAGTTAAATGACTTGATAATGTTCCAGCCTGTAAATCACATCGTAGAAGCCGACATAAAGGGGTTTTTCGATAACGTGTCGCATGAACATCTTATGGAGTTTTTACGCATAAGAGTAAAGGATACGACACTGTTAAATCTGATAAAGAAATTTCTTAAAGCCGGCTATATTGATGATGGTATACTGGTCAAGCCGGACGCCGGAACACCGCAAGGCAGTATCCTGAGTCCAATGTTGGCCAATATCTTCCTGCACTATGTATTGGACACATGGTTTGATAAGACAGTTAAAAGCCATGTGGAAGGTTTTTGTGAAATTGTCAGGTATGCAGACGATTTTGTCTGTGTAGTTCGGTATGCAAGAGAAGCTAAACGCATAGAACGAGGATTGCAAAACCGTTTCAATAAATACGGATTGGAAATACACCCGACAAAAAGCCGAAATATAAGTTTTGGTCGTTTTGAGCGGGAAAACGCCAGACAACAAAACCGAAGAGCCAATACATTTGATTTTCTCGGTTTCACTCTATATTGCGACAGGTCAAGGAAAGGGAAGTTCAAAATAGGTCGTAAGACCAGCCGCAAGAAATACACTGCAAAATGCAAAGCAATGAATGCGTGGCTAAAGGCAATAAGGAATCAGGTTAAAACCAAAGAATGGTGGAAAATACTGATAGCAAAGCTGCGAGGACATTACCAGTATTATGGAGTGAGTGAAAATTATGACGGAATTGCAAGGTTCTATAGAGCTATAATTAGAATGGTGAGAAAATGGTTGAACCGACGCAGTCAGAAACGGAAAATGAGTTGGGATAAGTATAACAAATATCTTGAGCATTATCCGTTACCAAGACCGAGAATAGTGCATAGTTTTTACGTGTCACCTGTAAAGTGAGTTAAGCTGAAGAGCCGGATGTGGGCGACCGCAGGAAGTGCCAGTGGTAAAATCCACAAGTCCGGTTCTGTGAGGGGCATTGAAACTCCTCATGTTATTTTTGTAACAATAAATTTAAGATTAGGAGTCATATTATGTCTACTCGACAAACAGTACAAAAGACTATATATCTATCTCTTGCCATTCTCTTTGCCCTTTCAGCATGCTGCCGTAAAAACCCGGCCGGGTTCACCATGCCCAATGACCCCCGGGTATACACATGGACGGCCGATACTCTGTTGTACTATGACAGGTACGGCACAGGCTGGGCCACATCAGTGTTCCGGTTGTGGGGCAGTTCTGCCGATAATATGTATGCTGTCGGGTACTGTACTGATTGGGACGGGCAGATGTACCATTATAACGGCATAACATGGAGCCCGGAGAAAAAGGTACATACGGTGTGGAATTGGAATATCATGAAAGATATATTCGGATTCAGTGAAGACGATGTATGGACCGCAACAGGGGGAGAGTTTGGTTTTGGAGATGAAACAAACTGGACCAGCCAGGTACTCCATTTTAATGGATACTCGTGGGAGCGGGTGTTTGAATCGGAACATGATACAAGCTGGTACAGAGTACTTTTCAGTGTGTGGGGTTCATCTCCTGAAAGCATCTGGTTCGGCGGGTGCTACGGCGATATGTTCTTTTGGAACGGCACAGAAGT
>JAGGVB010000152.1 GCA_021158245.1 bacterium
GCCTTTCCGTCTGCAAAATGATAATACCCGTATCTGATTGAAAGGAGAATACTATAAAATTACAATATTAAGAGATAAAAGGCAATTTATTTCCGATAAATTCATTACATTCCTGCCGAGATTTTTTTCAAAGTTTGTGCAGCGGTTTTCACTTTAAACTCCGGCAGGGAAGATTAAACAACCGGGATGGTACATCCGCAGCTCGACTTTTTCATGGAATGCCGAGGCCGCCCTCTTAGGAATGAAAAAATGAAACTGCTGATGTTGTGTGCTCATTTGTCTTCTGTATTATAAAATTTATCGTTAATCCAATTAATAGGATTATTAATAATATATTCTTTTATTTTGTTGTATTCGATATTATTTCGGATTATATGATTGTGATAATTTGGTTGGAAAAAATGATTATTCCGATTGTATTTTGGAATATCCAAATTGTATTTATTAATATAGTCGTCAATTTGTGAATTGATAATGGATTTATATCCTGCAATAAATGATGATATTGATTTTGGTTTGCGGAATAATTTTGATTGTTGATTTGATTTCGGCCGGACGGATTGTGGGCGTGGTTGTTGTTGGGTGGATGGATGGGTTGTTGGCGGCGGTTGTAGAGACGCACGGCCGTGCGTCTCTACAACCTAATTATTCTATTTCATTAAGCCTTGCATAGACGCTTTTCATCATAAGCTCTTTTACCAAATCACCAAAGAGTTTGTTTCCCAGAATCTTTTCAAAAATATCCTGATTCTGGTCCATCCTGTCAATAAGTTTATTTAAGAATTTATCTTCAAAGGCAAATTTAAACGTATCCAGTTTATTTACTTTTGCCTGTGATTGCAGTATTTTATCTTTGATGAGTTCTTCTTCTATTTGATTAAAGAACAGCCGGTCCGCTTCTTCAAACTCTGTTCCAAAGCGTTCATTTAATTGATCAATAATCTCAGAGAGAGGCGCTTTTTTTTCTTTAGCTCTTTTAATACCCGCTTCGGAAAGCCCGTCCAGTTCGCCTTCCTCACCCTTTACCAAGTCGATGGAACCTTCTTTAATTTTCTGAAGGCGGTAATATTCCATAGCCACTTCATCATCAAAGTGTAGTTGTTCCGATAAAATACGCTTTGGCAGTTTGGTTTGCAATAACTTAGCATAAGCGTAAAATTTTTCAAATTCCAGTTCTCTGAAAGGCATGATCTGAGCTAAAAAAGCATATAAATTCGTCCAGGTTCGGAGGCTCTTTTTGAATTCTTCTCTTTCAACGTCCGTACCGAGAGCTTCGTACCGTTCAACAGCAGGATCAATAAAGGCGTAAAGTTCAGCTTGATCTTTAACAGTCATTTTGCCGGATGGCTGAAAGTAAATATTTGAGAACTGATCAATTTCACTTTGCCAGTAAATTTGCCATTCGTCTAATTTTGCTTTTAAATCATATAAATGATTTGGTTCGGGTTCTTCAGTAACAATCGTTTTTTCATAATAGGGCTGAAAGGATTCAAAAATGGTTTCTCTGTCATTTACAAAATCCAGAACAAACGTATCTTCTTTTCCCGGGGCAACGCGGTTCAATCTGGACAACGTTTGAACCGCTTTAACGCCGGAAAGCTTTTTATCCACATACATGGTATGCAGCAAAGGCTGGTCGAAACCGGTTTGATATTTATCGGCGACAATTAAAATTTTATATTCATCTTTGTTGAAAACAGCTGGTAGTGTTTTTTCACCGTAACCGGTCAATTGCGGTTCGGAAACGCCACCCGGATAATTATCATCTACAACGCTGCCGGAAAAAGCAACCAGAATCTTTATCTTTTTTTCGTAGCCCTTTTCTTTTATGTAGCGGTTAAATTCTTCAAAATAACGTTTAGCCAATTTACGGGAACTGGTTACAACCATTGCTTTGGCGCGGCCGCCAATCTTCTTAGCCACAACCTGTCGAAAATGTTCAATGATAATTTCCGTTTTTTGAGCCAGATTATGCGGATGAAAATTAACGTAACGGGCAATAGCCCGGGCCGCTTTTTTCTTGTTTAATTGAGGATCGTCTTCAATAGCTTTGGATAATCTGAAATAAAGTTCGTAGGTGGTGTAGTTTTGAAGGACATCCAGAATAAAACCTTCTTCAATTGCCTGCCGCATTGAATACAAATGAAAAGGCTTCGGTTTGCCGTCCGTTCCCTTATAGCCAAAAACAGCCAGTGTTTTATACTTCGGCGTTGCAGTAAAAGCGAAAAATGATAAGTTGGTTTGTTGCCCCCGAGCTGCTGCCGAACGTTCTACTTCCTCACGAATAAAATCCTCATCCGTATAATCTTCATCATTATCTATTATTAATTTTTCATTATCAATTTCGTAAGATAAAACTTCTTTCATTTTTTTGCTGGCTTCGCCGCCTTGTGAGCTGTGCGCTTCATCGATGATAACGGCATAATTCCTTTTGGGCAAGGCACCAATTTTATCAATAACAAAGGGAAATTTTTGCAGTGTCGTGATGATAATATGAGAGCCCTGTTCAAGAGCCTGAGCAAGCTGTGTGCTGTCCTTGTCAATTTTATGAACTACACCTGTTTTGTGTTCAAATTGGTAAATAGTGTTTTGCAGCTGCTGGTCTAAAACAAGACGGTCGGTTACTACGATTACGCTGTCAAAAATGCGTTCATCTAATTTATTATGTAAGGTCGACAGGCGATAAGCCAGCCAGGCTATGGAATTACTTTTTCCAGATCCTGCCGAGTGCTGTACAAGATAGTTTTTCCCTGCGCCGGATTCGCGGGCATCCGCCGTTATCTGCCGTACCGCATCCAGTTGATGATAACGGGGAGAAATCATTTTTTCTTTTTTGTATGTTTTGTCATCAATGGAAATTTCTTCAACCTGCAAATGAATAAAGCGTTGAATGATGTCCATCCAACTGTCTTTTATTAAAATTTCTTTCCAAAGATAATCCGTTTTGTAACCATTGGGATTGGGCGGATTACCTTTGCCGTTTTGGTAACCTTTATTAAAGGGAAGCCAGCGTGTTGCTTTGCCTGAGATTTTAGTGGCCATAAATACTTCATCCGGGTCAACGGCAAAATGAACCAATGCCCGTTTTTTAAAGGCAAACAGTAGTTCCCGATTGTCGCGCGTTGTTGCATACTGTTTTTTAGCGTTTTGTGCGGTTTGGCCGGTGAAGTGATTTTTAAGTTCCAGCGTGGCAACCGGAATACCGTTAAGTGAAAGCACCAAATCTACGGAGTTTTTATTTTTTGAACTATAATAAACTTGCCGATATACTTTAAGTTGATTCATTGCATGCAACTTCTCGGTTTCCGGATTTAAGCCCGATTCCGGTTTGAAGAAAGCCAGTTTAAAACGCACACCATAATCCACAAAGCCGTTGCGCAGCACATCCAGACTGCCGCGCAAATCCATTTCTTTATAGAGGCGCTGAATGATGCGGTTATCTACATCGTCGCCGTGAATGGACGAAATTTTTTGCCAGTTTTTGGATTGTGTATTTTGCAGGAAGGCCAACACTTCATTTTTAAACATCCCGAGTTCGGGGCTGTAATCCGAGGAATTGCCTTGTGTGTACCCGCCGTTTTCAACCAGTGCTTGCACGATTGCGGTTTCAAAGGTCGCTTCGCTTTTTAATTGAGAATTATTCTCTGCCTTCTTTGCATTGTTAATTTTTAATTCTTCATTTTTCATTGTCAATTATCCATTATCAATTTTATTGAATAGTTCTAATTTTATTTCTTCTGTCAATTCATTTTCGTTTATTATAGAAGTCATGATTTCTTTTAAAAAATCTTTATCAATTTTTCCAGCGGCCAGATGATAACTGATGTTTTCCATTTCTCTTAAGAAAGTTTCCGAACAGTGTAAATATCCATTGAGGAGCAGAAACTGAGTGCCCAGCGAAATTGAAATTCTTTTATTGCCGTCTTCGAAACAATGGAATTTATTGGAACTGAACACCAAATGTGTCAGCTTATCTTCAAAAGTCGGATAGTAGTCGTCATTTTGTATGTGCTGTAAAACGCTTTCTAATTTTCCTGAATCAAGAATGCCATCCGAACCGCCGCCGCTTATTTCTACGGTCTTTTTATGAATTGCAATTGCCTGTTCAATACTCAGATATATCATCAGGCCTACTCTCTTTCCTTCAGCCGTTTGAATACATCTTTCGCAGCTTTTAACTGCTCTTCAAGAGTTTTACTTTTCTCACCGATAAATTTTTCGAAATCTTCAGGCGGAATTGCGGCAATATAATCTCTTAATTTTATATGCAGGGCATCCCTGAATCCCAAATCACGACTGGCCATTTTTAAGCGGGCGTCTTCCACTTGCGGAAGCCATAAACGATGCTTCTCAAAATTTGCAAAAAGTCGATCTACTTCAAATGGTTTTAATTTTCTACCAAGTTTTTGATAAGTCTTTTTCAATTCTTCGGCAAAACCGGCTTCGTAACTGGAAATTAAGCGCAGTATTTCGCTATACATCGTTTGCCGGACATTTTCTTTGGAATGCAGGCGAAGAATATTGCGATACTCCTGCGTATTTTCCTTAAAAATGCTGCGGTAAATTTTATCCGTGTAAATGGCATATTTGACCTTACCCATTTCCACATAATCTCTTAGGGCGTCGGTAAACTCCCTGCGGTAATCTTCGCCTTTTAAGAAATTAACAACAAAATCCTCATCTCTTTGATTGATGTATTTTGTACCGCCACCGGTTTTTTGGTTGATTGTATCGATAACAATATCTAATATGGCGCTGCGTAAAATCCGGGCTTTTTCACTTTCCACTAACAACATTGCCAGATTTAAAAAGGCGCGGAAATTAAAAAGACCAAAGTTCACAACTTTGTGACCGACATTGATGTCGCTCACATCGTGTTCTTCAAGCCATAACTTAAATAATTTAAGGTCTTTACCCCGTAAGACTTTGTAGCCGTTTTTTGAAAGTTCATCAGAATATTTTTTTAAGTATCGCTCTATTGTCCGTTCATCTATTTCAAAAAACCGGGCAACCTGTTCTTTGCTGAAAATATATTCATTCTTATAAACGACAGCTTTTATACCGACCTCTTTTTGTATGGTTTCTATGGCATACCGGTTATTCAATATATTCTGCCGGTCAATAGCTGAAGTTGTTAAACTCTTTTTAATTGATAATTGAGAATTGTCAATTGATAATTTTTTATTTTGCGAGTTCATCTCTTTTTCTCTTTGGATTTTTTAATGATAGAAACTAAAAGTTTCAATAGTGCATCAATATCTTTCTTTAATGATTCAAATTGAACAGATTCAATATAATCGGTTTTCTTTAACAACAGTAACCAATAATCTGTCTCATTTGCTTCTTTCAGAGCGATAGAAAGTTTATGGACAAAATCAGCTTTGCTTTCCGCCTGCTGCGCTTCACGAACCATTGCGCCGATAGAAGTCCCGCTACGCAGAATCTGTTTAGATAAAACAAATTCCTTCTTTTCGGCAACAAGAAATTTATACAGATTAACAACCCGTACAGCGAAATCAAAACTTTTATCTAATACCGCATTCTCTCTCATTCACAATTATCCACGTTTTTAAATGATAATTTGATTTGCTTTTCATTATCAATTATCCATTATCAATTATCCATTTTCCATTATCCATTCTCAATTATCTTAATCTTCCTTCATTAATTGACAATTTAAAATTGATAATTGATAATTCGCCCTGCTTTTCATTATCAATTCTCCATTATCCATTCTCAATTATCTTTATCTTCCTTCATTAATTGACAATTTAAAATTGATAATTGATAATTCGCCCTGCTTTTCATTATCAATTCTCCATTATCC
>JAGGVB010000153.1 GCA_021158245.1 bacterium
CATTTCAGAATTAACGGCAGTATTCTCAAAGCAGAACCCTTTGGAAACGGCCATATCAATGATACATACCTTTTAGTATATAATCAGTCTGGTACAGGAAAAAAATATATCCTCCGTAAAATCAATAAATACGTTTTTAAAAGGCCTGAGACAGTAATACAAAACAGCCTGAAAATTACCGGCCATATTAAAAATCATCTGAAAAACTCAGGGATCAAAGACATATCCCGGCTTGTTGTTCAGTTTGTAAAAACATTTGATGATAAACCATTCTTTACAGACGAAAATGATGACTACTGGTGTGTAATTCTTTTTATAGAAAACGCATATACAGTGGATTACGTAAGAAAACCGAACCAAGCTTATGAAGCTGCAAAGGCATTTGGTTTGTTTCAGAAATTAATATCCGATACGCCTGTGAATGAATATCAATACACAATCCCGGACTTTCACAACCTGCAAAGACGGCTGAATTTATTTGACTCTGTACTGGCAGATGACATGAACAGCAGAAAAGAATCTGCTGAGCCGGAGATTGAGCTTGCCCTGAAATACAGATTACTTGAAACCAGAATAGAATCTCTGCTGGAAAGAGATGAGCTTCCTCTGCGAATAGTGCATAATGATACAAAAATAAATAATGTTATGCTGGATAATGAAACGGATGAAGGAATTTGTGTTATTGATCTTGACACAATTATGCCAGGTTACATTATATCTGATTTCGGGGATATGGTAAGAACTTTTACAAGCCCTGCGGCAGAAGATGAAAAGGATACATCCAAAGTTACAATGAGGATTGATATTTTCAAAGCTCTTGTACACGGATACCTGTCCCAACTTAAAGAAATTCTGACTCAGGCGGAAATTGACAATCTGGTATATGGCGCTCAACTGATAACTTATGAACAGAGCATCCGATTTTTAACTGATTATCTTAACGGAGACGTTTATTATACAACAGCTTACGATAATCACAATCTTGTACGGGCAAGAAATCAGTTTGCTTTGTTAAAAAAAATTATCGAACAGTCCGGAGAGATGGAGAAGATAGTAAAAGAATTTGTATAAACAGCAACCAACCTGTTTATACCGTATATAGTGTAACCTTAAATGGTAATAATGTTAAACAGCGTACAATAACGATTTATTTTATCTGCTGTTATTTAAGAATCTACACAAAAGGCGCAATTTAATTATTCATCAATCATATAACCCCAGAATAACTAAATTTTTTTCTTGACATTTTCATTCTAAAATATTATAATAATAAAGCAATTTAATTGAAAACATAGCGTTTTGCATCTTAAGCACATTCATCTTAATGAAATTTTATTATTCCGATAATTATAATCGGAACAGAAAAGCTTTGCACTGAAAAGCAAGGAGCAGGTTTGTATGCTTTTTTTTGGAAAGCCGGGCTGAACCTGCATCTGCAGACAAAAACTATTAATTTAAAGCAAAGAGAGCTATGAAAAAATTTATTAAAACTTTAAAGCCTTTTCTCAAGTGGTTTATATCCACATGTGTGATTGCAGCAGCAGTCATCTGGTATCTTCATTCTGCAAAGGAGAAGGAAGAACCTGCTGCTGAGTTTAAAACGCAGACAGAAGCAGATATCCAGCCGGTACCTGTTAAGACAGCCCTTGCTGATACGGGTGATATTGTAATGAGGATATCTGCCACAGGTGTTACAAAAGCCCTGCAGGAGATAATACTGTGCCCTGTGCTTGGGGGAAATATTGTAAGGATTGAGAAATCCGAAGGAGAGTTTGTTAAGGAAGGCGGACTTATTCTAAAAATAGATGACAGATCTTTTCGCCTTGCACTTGAAGAAGCCGAAAACAAAGTATTGGAAGCGCAGGTTAATTTCGGGCTTTTACTCCAGGATGATTCGGAAAAGATAAAACTCTTAAAGAGCGAATGGAATTCGGGGAATGAGCAGAAATCTCTTAATGAAGCAAAAAGGCTTTTTAAACAGGGTAAAATAAGTGAACATACCCTTGAGGAGGCTGAAATCCGTACGCAATGTGCATTGATTTTTTCCGGCGAAAAAAGAAAAGCTGTTATGGCAAACCAGAGCGGGCTTACAAGCGCATTAATAGCAAAAAAGAGAGCAGAACTTGATCTGTCATATACGGATTTGCGTGCGCCCTTTTCCGGAATTCTCGGAAATCAGAAGGTTTTTCAGGGCCAGCATATATCTGCAGGCCAGGAATGCTACACTCTTGTGGACCTGTCTCAAATTCGTGTTGAAATAGAAGTGCTTGAAAGCGAGATCGGCAAGATACGAAAAGGCAATTATGCGGAAGTACATTTTACAACCTTTCCAGGAGAAGTATTTAAAGGTAAAATTACAGCAGTAAACCCTCTTGTGAATCCTGAAACAAAAACATGCAGGGTAACAGCAATTCTGGATAACCCGGGCCTTAAAATAAAAGCCGGCATGTTTGCGTTTGTAAAACTCGAAGCCAGGATATATCATAACCGTTTCAGAGTACCGAGAGAAGCGGTTCTTGTAAGAGATGAGCGCAAACTTGTGTTTGTAGTTCGGGACAAACATGCAAAATGGTGTTATGTAAAGACCGGGCTGGAGAATGACGAATACTACGAAATTTTGTCGTCAGCACAGAATCTGAAAGCAGGAGAACCTGTTATAGTAAGCGGCCACTATACTCTGATTCATGATGCACCGGTTAAAATTATTAACGAACAGACTAAATAAAAAAAATGAATATAATTAATACTGTTGTAAAACGTCCGGTTTCTGTTATAATGATATGCCTCGGTGTTCTTTTGCTTGGAGGTATATCTTTAAGCAGGCTTTCAGTAGATCTTTTACCTGACCTGTCCTATCCAAAACTGACAATCAGAACAACATACCCGGGAGCTGTACCTGAAGAGGTTGAGCGAATTGTTACAGAAAAAATTGAGCAGGCAGTTTCAATGGTTCACGGCCTGAGGCGCATCCATTCGGTTTCCAGAGAGGGTGTATCCATAGTAACTCTTGAATTTGCCTGGGGCAGAGACATGGATTTTGCATCTCTGCACGTAAGGGAAAAACTGGACCAGCTTGGAAGGACACTGCCAAGAGAAGCTGGCAGCCCTGTTATCATCAGGCTGGACCCCTCAAGCCAGCCGATTATGGCTCTGTCTGTCACAGGAGAAAATCTTGTTACTTTAAAGGAATTTGCCCGGGATGTAATAAAACGGCGGCTTGAGCAGATAAACGGTGTAGCGCTTGCAGAACTGGTGGGAGGGCTGGAACGCGAAATTGAGGTCACAATTGACAGAGACAAGCTTGAGACTCTGGGCATCTCAATTGATGAAGTTGCAAAGTCAATACATTCTGCCAATCTTGACCTGCCGGGAGGTACAATTTTAAAAGGCAGATACAGATACTCCCTGCGCACAACAGGTTCATTCCGGAAAATAAAAGAGATTGAAGATATTGTTGTGGCACGAAAAAATAATAGTTCATTCGTGTACTTAAAAGATATTGGCAGAGTTAGAGACTGGTTTAAAGAGAGAGAAAGTATAACCCTGTACAACGGTAAAGAGAGCATAGGAATACTAATACAAAAGGAAGCAGGCTCAAATACAGTAAAAGTTTCCAAAAAGGTGAGGAAAATATTAACACAGCTCCAAAAAGAGTATCCTAAGATTCCAATTGTCATTGCATACGACGAAGCCGGATTCATTTCTAAAGCAGTAAATAATGTGCTTCAGGCAATTATTCTCGGAGGCATACTGGCATTTCTGACTCTCTTCTTTTTTCTGCACGATCTAAGAAATCCTGTAAGCATTGCAGTAGTAATGCCAATATCAATAATTACAACGTTTACACTTCTGTATTTTACAGGAGTTTCCCTGAACCTCATGTCCCTTGGAGGGCTTGCCCTCGGAATAGGAATGCTTGTCGATAGTTCCATTGTAGTTTTGGAAAATATTTTCCGCCACAGAGAGGAAGGCATGGGTGCGCGGCAGGCTGCAATAACAGGTACAAAGCAGGTTGCAATGGCTGTAACAGCATCCACACTTACAACAATAGCAGTATTCCTTCCTGTAATTTACGTTCAAGGGGTGGCAGGCCAGCTTTTCCGCGACCAGGCTCTTACTGTTACTTTTGCCCTGCTCACTTCATTGATTGCATCACTTACATTGCTGCCTGTACTGGCATCACGGTTCCGTTCATCCGGTTCAGAGCTTGTTTATCAGGACTCCGGCCTTTCGGAAAACAAAACCCTTACCCGTCCGAATAGTATATTCGGCTGGATATGGTACGGCCCTTATGCAGTTTTTTCCCGGACAGGCAGAATTCTAACAAAATTTCTGAAATTTATAATCGGTAAATCAAGATCATTTCTCCGTGGACTTCAGAGAGTATTTGAAATATTTACAAAGCCTGTTTTTGATTTTTTTGATAGAGTTCTCATGCGTATGACAGGAGCCTATGAGAATCTTCTTGTAAAAGTCATGAATAACAAGGCAAAATCCCTGACAATCCTGTTTCTCTTTTTTATTGTTACATTCCTGATTGCGATGCAGCTTCCAAGAGAACTTATGCCGAAAGTTGATCAGGGTGAGTTTAATATTGAAGTCCTTCTTGAACCGGGGGCATCTTTATCAGCTACAAAAGGAGTTGTGCTTGATATTGAAAAAACAATGATAAATGAACCGGGCGTTAAGGATATTTTTTCCAATATAGGAAGAACTCATTTCCAGATGGGAGCGGATATTAAACAATCCGGCCTGAACAGGGCAAGTATACGGGTAAGGATGAAAAAAGGCCGTGCTGCACTGCCTTTGATGAACAAGCTGCGAAAAGAGCTTAATGCCAGGATTAATGCACGAATCTCTTACAACTCCGGAGAAACAGTGCTCAGTCAGTTTCTCGGATCTGACCAGGGAGATATCAGAATACAGGTTGCAGGCAATAACCTGTCAGAACTTCAGAAACTTGCTGCAGAAGTTGTTGAAAAATGCCGCAAGATTAAAAGCATAACAGATATCAGATCTGATTTTGAATCGGGACGGCCTGAATACCGGATTAGTATTGACAGAAAAGCCGCGGGATTGTATGGGCTCTCTGTTTATGAAATTACACATCACATACAGAATTCTGTTTCGGGGAACCTTGCTGATCAATTCAAGGAATTTGACAGAAAGATAGATATCCGCGTAAGGCCCAAACTTGAGCAGAGAAATTCAATCCCGAAAATTCTTGACAGCATAATTAAGGCCCCAAAAGGCAATGTGCCTCTAAAAGATCTGGTCAATGTAAAAATGTCTCTCGGCCCGATAGAGCTGCACAGAGAAAATCAGGTTGAAACAATATCCGTCTATGCAAATTCTCAGGGAAGTTCCCTTGCACGTACAATCAGGAAAGTGGAAAATGCTGTATCTGAAATTCCTGTAACAGGAAGCTACACAATTACAGTAGGAGGTGCAAAGGAGGAGATGTCAAGGTCATATAAAAGCCTTATGCTTGCAGGGCTTCTTGCGTTAATTCTCGTTTATATGATTATGGCTGCCCAGTTTGAATCCCTGCTTCATCCCCTCATAATTCTGTTTTCAGTACCAATGGCAGTAACAGGAACAATCTGGCTGCTTTTTATAACAGGCCAGTCCCTGAATGTGATCTCACTTATCGGAATTGTAGTGCTTGTCGGTATTGCTGTTAATGATGCTATAGTAAAAATCGATTTTATCAATCAGGAGCGCAGCAAGGGAGAATTAATTTATAATGCGGTAATAGAAGCAGGCAGAAAAAGATTCAGGCCCATTGTAATGACGTCAGTTACAACTGTGTTTGGGCTTCTTCCCCTTGCAATCGGCCTTGGCAAAGGAGGGGAACTTCAGAGGCCTCTGGCCCTTGCTGTCATAGGAGGGCTTTTTACATCGACCATTCTGACATTGATTCTCATACCGGTAATCTACAGCCTGCTGGAATCTTTCAGAGAAAAAAGATTATCTGATAAAAGCAGGATATAGCATGAACCTGATACGGCTGTCAGTAAAAAAACCTGTTGCAGTTGCCATGTTCAGTCTTATTATTCTGCTGACAGGCCTCTTTTCCATGTTAAAGCTTCCTCTGGAACTCACCCCTGATGTTGATTTTCCGAGGCTGAGCATAACTACATACTGGCCTGATTCATCACCGGAAATGATTGAAGCATTTGTAACATCGCCTCTTGAAGGAGCAATTAACACAGTCAGCCATATCCATAAAATCAAGTCCACATCAGAACAGGGCCAGTCTTTAATTGAGGTTGAATTTGTCCGCGGTACGGATATGAACTTTGCTGCAATGAATCTGAATGAAAAGATATCGCTTGTTCGCGAAGACCTGCCATACGGGGCATATGAGCCTCAAATAAGCAAATATGTACCAAAGGCATTTCAGACAAACCGTTTTTTTTCTTTAAGGCTTACTGGAAACTACTCCCTGCAGGAACTCAGGCGTATAGGGCTTGAGAGAATATCACCTGCCCTTATGGGCATAGAAGGAGTAACGCATGTTGATGTAATCGGAGGCCAGGATCGGGTAATTGAAGTCATTGCTGATCAGAAAGCAATCAAACTTTACAACATCACCCTCGAACAGATTCGAAGCAAGCTTTTACAGATGGGATACAGGCAGAGTGTAGGTGTGATTTATAAAGGCAGCACGCGCATTGACCTTATGGTTGATACACCTATTGACAGAATTTCACAGATAGAGGACGCTGTTCTCTTAAAGCGGGGTGCAGCATTAATCAGGATTAGGGATGTAGCTTTAGTACGTGATACATACGGCAGGCCGCGGAATATATCAAGAATAAACGGATTCCCTGCAATTGTAGTGAATGTGGAAAGGGAAGCAGGCAGCAATATTGTTGAAGTTATTAACAGAATTGAACAAAAACTGAAAGACCTTGAAAAAAAGCTGCCTCAGGGGCTTACAATGATTGTTGATAATGATCAGAGTCTTCCCATTCGTAATAACCTGCGCAGCCTTGGAGAGAGAGCGCTATTTTCAATATTTGTTATTTTTATTGTTCTCTACATTTTTATCCGATCATTCAAGGTGCCGCTGATTATTATCTCAACAATATTTTTCTCTACACTTCTCACAATAACACTGTTCTTTATATTTCACATAAGCCTGAATCTTCTGACTCTTGCAGGCCTTGCCCTTGGGTTCGGTATGCTTGTAGATAATGCCATTGTAGTTGTTGAAAATGTGTTCCGGCATCAGAGGCTTGGCCAAAATATTCGGGAAGCATCTGCAAGAGGAACAGAAGAAGTTATGATGCCTATAATTGCATCTACCCTGACAACAGTTGCTGCTTTTATACCATTTCTCTATCTGACAGGCGAGCTGCGCATCTACTACCTGCCGTTTACAATGGCTGTAGGGTTCTCGTTATTATCTTCCCTTGCAGTCGCTTTTCTTGTAACTCCGTCATTAATTGCCAGGTTTCCGACGTTTCCTGAAATGCAAGACAAAGAGCATCACGACAAAACTTTTCTATCAATGTATCAGCAATTCCTTTCCGTAATCATACGGCATAGAATTATTACATTAACGGCTGCTGCTGTTCTGCTTGCATCAGGTATTTATGTATTTGATAAATATGTAATCAAAGGCAAGATATTTGAATGGAGGAATCAAAGCACACTTTCTGTTTATGTAAGTATGCCAAAGGGAGCACAGCTTAAGCGAGCAGACACTCTTATAAAAGTATTTGAGGATGTTGCGTTAAAAGCTCCATATGCCGGAAAAATTTCCACAACGGTTTCTCCGGAATATGCTTACATGAGAATTACATTTCCAAAATCTGTCAGAAATTCAACTTATCCATATCTGCTCAAAGAGCAGCTTATAAGCAAAGCTTCTCTTGTGGCAGGTGCAGGAGTGAGTATTTCCGGATTTGGCGAGGGATATTACAACGGAAGCGGAATGTCCTATTCAAGCAATTACCGGATTAAGATTTTGGGATATAATTACAATAAACTTGATATGATTGCAAAGGATATCGGCAGCAGGTTAAAGCATTATGTACGGGTTAAAAATATTAATACAAATCTGTCAAGAGAATACTATCTCGGGTCAGGCACAGAAATGATTTTAAAGGTAAAAAGAGAACGCCTTGACAGATTTAATATAACAATGGACTTTTTTTTGTATCATCTTCAGGCATATCTTAGAGAGAGCCTTGCATGGCAGCGAATAAGATTCAATGGAACTGAAGTTGATTATCTGCTGAAGTTTGAGGGGTTTAATTCATTTTCCATCAGAGAGCTGATGAAGAGTACTATTACATCACCGAAAGGTGAACAGGTTAGAATCAATCAGGTTGCGGAACTCGAAAATCGTAAAATTATGCCTGAAATTGTAAGAGAAAACCAGCAGTACATGCGTCTCGTAGGATTTGAATACAGGGGGCCGTACAAGATGGGAGATAAACTCCTTGAAACAATAATCAAAACAACTCAGGTACCGCCGGGCTTTAAACTTGAGAGAGATTCATACTGGTTTTTCACTAAGGAAGAACAGAAGCAAATCTCCCTTGTTCTGATCGTCTCCCTGTTTCTTGTATTCCTTGTCACAGCCGGACTGTTTGAATCTATTCTGCACCCATTTTTAATTCTTCTTACTGTGCCTTTGTCTCTTGTGGGAGTATTCTTTATATTCTATTTGGCTAACTCCCCATTTGACCGCTCTGCATATATAGGAGTAGTGCTTTTGGGAGGAATAGTTGTGAATGATTCCATACTTCTTGTTGATCATATAAATTTTCTCAGACGAAGGGGCGAAAATCTGTTTAATGCTGTGATTCTCGGAGCGAGGGACAGAGTAAGGCCAATTCTTATGACAACTTTTACTACAATAGGCGGGCTTCTTCCTCTGGTCTTTATGGTTAAGGATAAAAGCGATATATGGTACTCTCTTGCACTTGCTACAATCGGAGGGCTTTTATCTTCCACATTGATGGTGCTTACAGTTATTCCTGCGCTTTATGTTATTTTTGAGAGAGTAAAATTAAGATATCGGAAATTCTTAAACAGTATCTGATATTCAATGCTGTTTTTAAAACATATTCAATATGTAAACTGCTCTGCACGTTAAACCGGTTCGGATATTCAAACAGATTTCGGAAGATCTGCATTTTAAAACTTTCTTCGGAAATGAATTCGTCTGTATAATTAACAAGATATAAAAACCCCGGAAAATTTTATCAAAGCACTGAAAATTCGCTTAACTTTGCTGTTTTCATTGCAGGTTGTCCGGGAATAAAAACAGGGCAGTCTTTTTTTCAGCGGAACACCTTACAGAGCTCCGGCAAATTTTTCAATAGCAGAAAAACTTAAACAGCCTGAATTACTAATTTTTTTAAAGAAAAAACAAATTTTACTGTTTTATCTCCCCACTCTCAATCCGTTTGCTACAGCAATCAACTCCGAAGCTTCGTGAATAAACACAACAGCAGCCACAGAAAGCATACCTGCAAGAGATGAAGGTATCAGCAATGCAAGAACACTGACTGCAAATATTATGTTCTGCCTGCTTATCTTTCTTGTTTTTCTTCCAATACCAATTGCATAAAGCAGCTTTGAAAGATCATCAGATAAAAGTGCAATATCTGCTGCCTCTATTGCAGCATCAGTACCTGCAGCGCCCATTGCAATACCCACATCAGCCTGAACTAAAGCAGGCGCATCATTAATTCCGTCTCCCACCATTGCAACTGTGCCGTATTTTTTATTAAGCTCTTTTATTATACTAATTTTATCAGCAGGTTTTAAATCTGATCTTATATCCTTTATACCTATTTTCCCGCCTACAGTCTCTGCTGTATTCCGATTGTCTCCGGTTAACATAACAACATGAACACCTGATTGATTTAACTTGGAAACAACCTCTCTGCTCTCTTCCCTGATTTCATCTTTTAAAGCAATAATGCCGTATATTTTATGAATTGTTCCGATAAAAACGATTGTTTTTCCCTGCTCGCTTAGCTCTTTATATTTTTTTCTTACCTTTTCAGTATAACACTCGCTGTCAAAAAGCAGTATCTTGCCTGACAGGAAAATATTACCGTTTATTTTTGCCTTTGCTCCAAGACCTGTAACAGATGTAAAATCAGATATTTGTGCAGGCTTGACTCCCTGTTTTCCGGCACTTCTGATAATAGCTCCTGCTATCGGATGTTCAGACAATTTTTCTATTCCTGACGCAATCCGAAGAATTTCTTCTTCGTCATTTTCGAATGCAATAATATCAGTTACTGCAGGCCTGCCCTTTGTAAGGGTGCCTGTCTTGTCAAAAGCAAAAACCTTTATTCTGCCGAGATTTTCAAGATGGCTTCCGCCTTTTATCAGCACACCTTTTAAACCTGCCCTTCCGATTCCTGCTGCAATCGCAACCGGCATGGACATTACAAGAGCACAAGGAGCAGCAGCAACAAGAATAATAACTCCTCTGAAAATCCAGGGCTTCATACCAGCCCCGAATATCAAGGGGATTAAAATTAACAGTGCGGAGGAAATAAGCACCCAAGGTGTATATTTTCTACCGAAATCTTCAATAAATGTCTGTACTTTGCCTTTTTGTTCCTGCGCCTCCTCAACTAGATGGATTATTTTTGACAGCATATTATTTTGAAAACTTGCGGTTGCTCTGACTTTTATTGCACCCTGCATGTTAATAGATGCCGCAAAAACTTCCATTCCTTTTTCCTTTTCTACAGGGATGGATTCACCGGTAACAGCGGCTTCATTAATACTTGTGCTTCCGCTTAAGATAATTCCGTCAGTAGGCAAAGATTCTCCCGGTTTGACATAAAAGATATCACCTTCTTTTATCTCCTGTGCAGGAATCATAGTTTCCTGCCCGTCCTTTTTAATTCGTGCTTTCCTTGGTGCAAGGTCAAGCAGCTTTCGTATAGATGATCTGGTTTTTGCATATGTAAACTCCTCCAGCCCTTCTGCAGCACCGTAGAGGAAAACAAGGAAAGCTGCTTCATCCCACATTCTAAGAATTATTGATCCTGCTGTTGCAGCAATCATTAAAATATTGATAGATATTTCCCCATCCCGAAATAATTCCTCAATCCCTTCTCTGATCCAGTGATAACCGCCTATAATCATAGCAAAAGCAAAAATATAGATGGAAATATTATACGGTACTATTCCTGCTCTCGCAAGAATAAATGTAATTGTTGTTACTGCTCCTGATGCAAGAGCATTTCTGAGCGGAGGATAAAGAAACCATTTTCCGCTAAATTCTTCTTCTTTTCCAGTATCGTCCACGACACCTCCATTTTATATTTGTTCACATATTCAAACGTTATGGCAAAAAAATTATTCCTTTATATGGTTCACAGCTTCACTTAAAATATTTACAACATGACTGTCGTCAAGTGAATAGTAAACCATTTTGCCTTCTTTGATATAAGACACCAGTTTCATACTTTTTAATAATCTCAACTGGTGAGATATACCTGATACTGTAATACCAGAAATAGCTGCAAGGTCACATACGCAAAGTCTTTCTTTTGTCAAAAGCGCAAGAACTATTTTTAATCTTGTAGGATCACTTAAAACTTTAAATGTCTCAGCAAGATTATTAATATATTCATTTTCAGGCAGTCTCTTCCTGACACTTTTGACCAGTTCAATATTGATTATTGAAGTCTTGCACAGGTCCGATAAATCTTCTTTCATTTTCTCGCCTTAACGTTTGTTCAATCGTTCATAGTTAAATTACATAAAAAATCCCCTGATGTCAAGGGGAATTATCACAGTATTAATATATTTTGCCTGACACATGACAAGATATCGGAGATCACTCTGAAAAAGACACTTTTACAATTAAATCTTTCCAAAGATAATCAATACCATGTATCAGGCAAAGTTTACTTACTTCCTTTTTCTTTTACCTGCCTTGCTTACTTTTGCCACATTCTTCTTATTTAATGCTCTTTTAGCAGTTATTTTTTTTGATGTTCTGACTGTACCGGATTTTCGAATTCTTCTCTTCTCTGATACCCTGGCCTTTGTAGTGTTTTTCTTTATTTTTATATCTCTTTTTGCCGGGACACTTTTTTTAATAGTTGCTGTTTTTTTAATTGTTGTACTTCCCCTTCTTCCGGGGCCGGTTGATCTGACTTTAACTCTTTTTGTTACAACTGTAGCACTTCTTGGTGTGTAATGCACTCTATTAACTGTTCGAACCCTGCTTACTCTGGTAACTGAAAAAGCCGGTGCTCTTCTGTACCTGACGATTCTTGTATGATAAACATTAATTGTTACATGACGATAAGGCCTCCACCATCTCGGATAGTACCCGAAATAGAAAACAGAGCGATACGGCCTGTAATAGGGCCTGTAAATCCATGGAATAATCGGCCATGAATAAATATGTACATATGTTGGTACAACATAATAATCAACTCCGTATATAACCTCATTACCATGCACCTGCATATTGTAACTATCACCTGATTTTTCGATTTCAATAGTAGCTACATCCTGGAACTCATCTTCTCCGAGAGGCACCTGAAGAATAATCAAATGAGTATCACCGGACATCTCCTCTACTATCCGGATAAAATCTACCTGTCCGTCCTCATTCAGATCAAGATTGTTAACGCCATTATCAGGATCATTCAAAGCTTTCTCAAATTCTTCCAGATTACTCGCATCTTTAAAAAGCTCGCTTACAGCCTGCAAGTCAAGCTGCTCCCCTATCTCTGTTGAAGGTGTAATAATTGTTACATCATCCTGTGCATACAGTGCAGATGCAAAAATAATGGACATAACAACAAGCATTGCAACTGATTTTTTTGTCTTCATCTTCTCCTCCGATTTTATTTTCAATGTCACATTTTAGCTTCTTCTGATAAATAAACGATATGAACATAAAATTTATTGAACAAAATTAGGATTAAATCTTATTTATTTAATTTTAATGCCGGAATTATAATTGACAGCTTATTATTATTAAATGCAGAACTTAAATTGAAAACAATTTTTTAATAATCACAAAATACAACTCATCTGAAAATATAATGATAATTAGTGATAAAATCAACAGTAGAGCCAGAACAATCATTGCAGACATTGTCAATATATTCTGTTCAAATTCACGTTTTTAATAGAAATGAGTATCTTCTCCTTTTTTGGTCATGAATTAATTTAGGAGATACCCTCTTTTTTTGCAACTATAAAATTTCAACAGAATAATTTACAGCTTCTTCAAATTCCTTTCCTACCCTGAAAATTTGATATAGGTCTACCTATTAACATTATATCGATATACCTTTATACCCCCTACAAACAAATAAAATTCGAAATCCCTTGACATTTCAATTCCCGTTATTTATATTTCGCCATACATCGAAATGACAGGAGGAATACTTTTGGAAAATCTTACAAAAACTTTTAAAGCTTTAAGCGATCCAAACAGAATCCGAATCCTGAAACTTCTTGAGGTTCAACCCCTGTGTGTATGTGAAATTACATGGATTCTGGGGTTGGCTGCATCAACAGTATCAAAACACCTCTCCATTCTTAAAGAAGCCGGTTTTATCTTTGATCACAAGGACAACAAATGGGTCAATTACTATCTTAATGATACAAACCGCGGTAAATATGTCAGTGAAATTATGCCTCTTATAAAAAAGTGGCTTTCAGATAACAAAATTATTGAGAGGGACAGAAATAAAATGGAATTTGCAGACCGAACTAAGATATGTATACCATAATTTTTTTATTTTTATCATTTCGCTAATCATCGAAACAACAGGAGTTTATATGATCTGGAAAGATGAAAGAAAAAATCTGTTTTTAATGGTTCTTATATTTTTTGCAGCCTATTACCTTCCTGTAGGAAATAAACGCTTTTTAAATTCAATTTTTGAAGCGCTCGCTCTCCTAAAATGGTATGCTCAGAAACATGTACTTCTCTGCCTTGTTCCTGCATTTTTTATTGCAGGAGTTATATCCGTATTTTTCAGTCAGGCCGCTGTAATTAAATACCTCGGTGCCAAGGCAAAAAAATGGGTTGCTTACAGTGTGGCTTCTGTGTCAGGAACAATTCTCGCTGTGTGCTCGTGCACTGTTCTTCCCCTGTTTTCCGGAATTTACAAACGCGGCGCAGGGCTGGGCCCTGCAATTGCTTTCCTATATTCAGGGCCTGCAATCAATATTCTGGCAATTATTCTGACTGCAAGGATACTCGGAGCAGAGCTTGGAATTGCAAGAATAATTGGTGCTGTTCTTTTCAGCGTTATAATTGGTGTAATCATGCATCTTATTTTTCGAAAGGAAGAGCAGGAAAAAGCCGATAAGCAGCTTGCAATGCCGGAGCCTGAAGAAAGCCGCCCCTTCTATCATACTGCAGCTCATTTTTTAATCCTTGTCGGAATTCTGATTTTTGCTAACTGGGGAAAGCCCGACACCGATGCAGGATTATGGTATTCAATTTATCATTCAAAATGGATCATAACCGGAATATTCGGAATTCTTTTCAGCGGTTCTTTGATTTATGTTCTTAAGCTCAGGTGGCAAAAAGTTGTTCTTGCTTCTCTGCTTGTTATTCTGTCTGCTTTGATTTTTACGAATCCGCTTATTCCGTTTTCATTTGCTGTAGTTGCTTTAAGTATACTCATAAGCCAGGAAGAAGGTGAACCCCAGGAATGGATGAGCGCCACGTGGGATTTTGCAAAACAGATCCTTCCTCTACTTGCAATGGGAGTTCTTGTCGCAGGATTTTTTCTCGGCTCTCCTGAAGGCGGACAGGGCATAATCCCATCATCATGGATATCATCTCTTGTGGGAGGCAACTCTCTTTTCTCCAACTTCTTTGCCTCAATTGTTGGAGCATTTATGTACTTTGCAACTTTAACAGAAGTTCCCATTCTTCAGGGTCTGATTGCAAACGGAATGGGAAAAGGCCCTGCACTGGCACTGCTTCTTGCCGGGCCGGCACTCTCTTTACCAAATATGCTGGTTATAAGAAGTGTGATCGGTACAAAAAAGACGTTGGTATTTGTATCTCTTGTTGTTGTAATGGCAACAATTACTGGATTGATCTTTGGCAGTTTGTTTTAATGAAAATAACCAGGGAATGCAGAGATGCCCAATTCGGGCTACTCTATTCTTAGAATAATGAGGTAGATATACATGACAAAAATTCAGATTCTCGGCACAGGGTGCCAAAAATGCAGAATAATGGAACAGCAGGTAAGAAAAGCAGCAGAACAGCTTGAAAAAAAATTTGAGATTATTAAAGTAGAAGAAATTGATGAAATCCTCAAATTCGGAGTAATGATGACTCCGGCTCTTGTTATAGACGGTGATGTAAAAATAATCGGGAAATCTCCCGGCGTGGAAAAACTGAAAAAAATATTAGGTGAATTATGAGTGAAAATGTAAAAACAAAAATAAGATGTGGTGCCTGTAGTAAAGAATTTTCTCGGGAACAAATTGAGTACGTTAATATTCAGACATGCTGCTCTGTAAAACGTGTTGCTGTTTGCAAAGATTGTATTAATAAATACAACCTCAGGCAAAAATAGCACAATTTCAGGAGAGATTAAATGGCTACCTACACATGTCCAATCTGCGGCCAGGAACTGATTGAAAAAACAGGAACATATACATGCTCCTTCTGTGGAGCAATTGAGCAGGGAGAATGGATCTGCCCCAACGGTCATTACCAGTGCGAAGAATGCAGACTTTCTACACAGGACGAAATAATTGAACGTGTCTGTCTTAATACGGATTGTACCGACCCAGTGGAAATGGCAAACCTGATCATGAAACACCCGTCATTTAATGATTTTGGAGTGGAACACCATTTTCTGGTCACACCTGTAATACTGACAGCAGTTCTTAATCTTAAGCATAGAAAAATTGAATCAAAAGATATCAGGAGATGTTTCAAACGGGCAGAGAACATCCCTTACGGCACATGCGGAAGCCGCGGAGATTGCGGAGCATGTGTAGGTTCAGGAACAGCAGTTTCAATTCTGCTCAAAGCCAATTACATGTCAGACAGAGAAAGATCTCTTGTAATGCTCACAACTGCAAAGGCTCTTCTCAAAATATCTGAAATGGGGGGAGCCAGATGCTGTAAGCAGAGTGTTTATGCAGCAATAGAGACATTCTGGCAGGAGCTTAAAGATATTTTAGAACTTCCTACTCTGAAATCTGTACCAATAAAATGTGAATTCTCCGGCATGGTTGAAGAGTGTAAAAAAGAGAGGTGCTCCTATTTTGTTAAAAAATAAACAAAAATTGAGGCTTCTTAATGACGGTATAAAAGATCCTTTTATGCACTTTGCTGTTGAAGATGCTGTTCTCAGGCTTGTAGATGAAGAGAAAAGCCCCCCTACTCTTCGTATCAGGCAGACAATTCCGTCAGTCTGGATAGGAGTTTTCCAGCATCCTGAAGAAGATGTTAATATTGAATACTGCAACAAACACAATATTCCAATTGTCAGAAGATCAAATCCTGGCGGTGCAGTATATCAAGATTCAGGTAGTTTCTGTTACTCCATGTTTTTCAACAGAAATGAAATGTTTTCCCACCTCGGCATTGAAGATCCTTCTCAGTTGTACAGCCTTACAGGGAAGGCTGTATTAGCTGTTTGCAAAGATTTCGGAGTTAAAGCCAAACTTTCACCTGTTAATGATATAACTGTAGACAATAGAAAAATTTACGGATCTGCACAGCTTGAGCTATACTCTGCATTTGTGCACAGTGGTACTTTTCTTGTGAATGCTGCTATAAAAACAATGCAGAACTGCCTTAAACCATCTGATTTAAAATTTAAGGAAAAAGGATTTAAGAGTGTTGCAGAAAGAGTGATAAATCTATCGGAAGCTGCAAGGAAAGCTATTTCTGTTAAGCACGTGATAAAAGGCCTGATAAATCATTTTTCAGAAATACTAAATATTGAGCTTCAGCAGTCTCCTCTTACCAAAGAGGAAAAAACTCTCGCGGAAAAACTCCTGGCATCAAAATATTCTAAAAAGGAATGGACATTCAGGAAAAAACAGCTTTTTACAACAAAGTTATCCACAAAAATAAAGAGCGGTGTTGTAAATTTACATATAAGTACTGATAACCAGTACATTAAGAACATACACATTACAGGCGATTTCCTCCTTTCTGATCCGAAAATACTGCATAAAATCGAAACAAATATCAGAGGGCTCACAATTGAAAAGGGAATATCGTTTATAAGAAATTCCCCTCTGCCACCGGAATTAAAGATGGCTGTGTGCCATATGATTACAAATATTACAGAAGGACAAAACAGAAATGAGTGATACTGAACAGAGGGTTCGTGTAGAGCTGCTTCTTGCATCTCCCCCAACATCAAAAGGCAAAAAAATACTGGAGATGATAGAACAGATAATTAATAAATTCCCTGATAAAATCAGGGTTGATATCTACTATGCAGGCGAAACTCCGGATGTGAGCCCAAGTGCAGGATACCAGTCAGCAGGTAAATTTAAAAAGATTCCGTCGATTTTTATTAACAGTTCAAAGTTCTGGGAAAGAGAAGTGCCCGAATATGAAGAACTTGAAAACGCTGTAAAACAATGTATGGCTTGAAAAAGTTAAAATGAAAAAGGAATATTAAATGTTATTTCTGTATTCGGCAACAATCGCAGCTTTGATAATGTCTGTTATTGCAGATAAAAATAAGACTGCACTGTCCCTGAAAACTGCCCTGAAAATATTTTTAAAGATACTTCCTGACCTTCTTCTGGTGATAGTGCTTGCTGCATTTATCCTCTATTTTATTCCGGCCTCTGCAATAGGCCGTTACCTCGGTGCTGACAATCATTTTTTTGCAATTACGCTTGCACTTGTTTTCGGCTCAATTACAATGATGCCGGGGTTTATAGCTTTCCCGCTATGCGGCCTGCTTCTGCATCAGGGAGTCCCCTATTTTGTGCTGGGAGCATTCTCAACCAGTTTAATGATGGTGGGAGTTATTACATTTCCCATTGAAAAAACATATCTTGGTGTAAAAACTGCACTGCTTCGCAACTTTATCAGCCTTGTAATTGCTTTGATTGTTTCTCTCGTAATAGGGATTATCTACAGGGAGATACTTTTATGAAAAAGGACAAAATAATTGAAACAACTGTTTTTTCTCTCTTCACAAGCTTCATTCTGCTGTCATTTATTCTGAGAATTGATTCCGGAATGCAGATGGGCAGGAAAACAATTTATTTTGCAAAAAACCTTTTTCTGGTTCTTCCCCCTGCCTTTATTTTAATCGGGCTTTTTCAGGTCTGGGTAAAACGGGAATCTGTTGAAAAACATCTTGGCACAGGTTCAGGGCTGATGGCTCATCTGTGGGTAACACTGCTTGCAGGTACAACTGTGGGCGGGCTCTATGTTGCCTTTCCTGTTGCCGCAGTACTGTTCCGAAAAGGTGCAAGAATCCCTGTAATCCTCACATATCTTGGAGCTGCTGCTGTAGTCCGCATCCCAATGACACTTTTTGAAGCATCTTTTCTCGGAATTAAATTTTCCCTGATAAGGCTTTTAATCTCAATACCTTTAATAATTGTATCTTCGGAAATATTAGGAAAATATCTTGAAACACGTTCATACCAAATCACAGATAACAACACTTAAACGGAGGAAGCTATGAAAAAAAAGGGGAAACTATTTTTGTCTGTAATTCTGCTGTCCGTGCTATCAATGCTCTGCTCAAATCATAAGGAAAAAGCTAAAAGTTCGGTTAATCCGGACAATACTGTTTACCAATCAGCAGTTGATACCAGTAAAACAAATACAGGTTCATCTGCAAAAATCGATACACCTCTTGTAACATTTATTGAGCTGGGCTCTGTAAACTGCATACCTTGTAAAATGATGCAGCCTGTAATGAAACAGATAGAAGAAGAATACAAAGGCAGTGTAAAAGTTGTTTTTTATGACGTATGGACAGAGAAAGGCAAACCTTATGCTGATACGTTCAAAATAAGAGTTATCCCTACACAGGTGTTTCTAGATAAAAACGGTAATGAATATTTCAGGCATGAGGGGTTTTTCCCAAAGCAGGAACTAATTAAAATACTGAAACAAAAAGGTGTTAAGTAATGGAGAGCATTTTTACAGGGCTTACAAAAGCTCTTCACCAGACATGGATTATAGCGGTCTCTGCATCATTTTTATGGGGAGTATTAAGCATTCTTCTCAGCCCGTGCCACCTGTCTTCCATTCCTTTGATTGTAGGCTTCATTGACGGCCAGGGAAAGGTTGGTAAAAAACGGGCATTTATATTGGCAGGACTTTTTTCAATAGGCATTCTGATTACAATTGCAGTTATCGGATTAATCACTGCCCTTATGGGGCGGATAATGGGAGATGTGGGAAAAACAGGCAACTATCTTGTTGCTGTCATATTTTTTGTTATCGGCCTGCATCTGCTTGAAATTATCAACCTGCCTTTTCTCGGGGTTTCCAATCAGCCGAGAATGAAGAAAAAGGGAGCTGTAGCAGCTTTTGTTATAGGCCTTGTTTTCGGTGTTGCGCTGGGCCCGTGCACTTTTGCATACATGGCACCTATGCTGGGAGTTGCTTTCAACGTTGCATCTACGCGTCCGGTGTTTGCCGGTTCGTTGGTTCTTTTTTACGCTCTCGGTCACTGTTCGGTCATAGTACTGGCTGGCACATTTACGAGCTTGGTGCAAAAATATTTGCATTGGAATGAACGTTCGAAAGGAGCTGTGATTCTCAAGAAAGTCTGTGGATTGTTGGTGATGTTGGGCGGAGTATATCTGATATGGGGAGTTATAGTTTAAAGGAGGTTGATTTGTTAAAATCCAAACTTAAAATACTCTTTCTTTGTACAGGCAACTCCTGCCGCAGTCAGATGGCAGAAGGGTGGACAAGGCACTTAAAAGGAGTCCAGATTGATGTCTGGTCTGCAGGTATAGAAACCCACGGTTTAAATCAATCTGCAGTAAAAGTTATGG
>JAGGVB010000154.1 GCA_021158245.1 bacterium
TTCCAATCTTTACCTTAATTTTATATGGTCGAGGTAAAATCTTCTTAAGTGGTAATGCCTTGTCAGCATTAATGATAGCAACAGGTACAACCGGTATTCCTGTCTTGAATGCAATAAAACTTGCGCCATCTCTGAATTCCTGTAATCTCCCATTCCTGCTAATTCCCCCTTCCGGAGCGATAATAAGACTCTTTCCTTCCTTTATATTTTTAATGATCACTTTAAGGGATTCTTTGCACATCGTATTATTCTTGACCGGAACACCGTTAACAAGATGTAACAGACTCCTCTCGATAAATCTCTTAAAAAAATCTGACTTAATTGGCACGATTATAGGTTTTTTTATTGCAGCAATAAGTATCGGCAAATCCAGAAAACTGAAATGGTTCGCTGCGAAAATATACTGCTTTTCCTTATCAAGGTTTTCACTTCCCTCAATAGAAAGCCGGTTATAGAATGACAGAAATGCTATTAACATATATCGTAATAACCAGTAGGTCATTTCTCACTCAATCTGCTGAGTTAAAAAAGCTAACGTATAAAATCCCCCGGTTCTCTGAAAAATCAAGAGAACCGGGGCCGGGAGGGAGAAACTCATGAAGTCCCTTTCTTTTGTTCCTTTAAGATCTGATCCAATTTTTTGTTTATCTCTTCTATGTCTTTTCGAGTCGGTATGTTGTGCTTCTTGAAGGATTTCTCTAAAGCGGCATCTATTTTTGCTTCGAGGGCTTTTTTTTCATTTTCAGCTTTCTCGAGCAGATCTTCAAGAATTTTGAGTTTTTCTTCCTTACCAACCTTTCCTTTTTCAATGAGTTCATCGACCACTTTTGTGGCTTGCTCCTTTGTCATAGATAGAAAACCAAGGCTCATGTAGACACCCTTTTCAAATAGATCGTGCATGCTCAATCACCTCCTTTTCTTGTCTGTTATCCCATATGTTTAATATAACATCTTCTTCTTTTATGCTGTCTTTTTTCGAAATATTTCCATTGTGCCTGAACTTTATAGTTATTTTCCAGTTCAAAATTTGTTTCGGCCTTGACAAACTTTTTATTAATAATTATCTTCATTATTTCATTGAACATTATAGCATTAACACCTTTTCCCTGCATATCAGGACGCACGCCGATTATATACAAATCTATCACGTCATTATTCTTCATAGCCTTTAACATATGAATGAATCCAAAGGGGAAAAGCCTTCCTTTTGCTTTTTGTAATGCTTTGGAAAACGAAGGCATTGTTATGCCAAAAGCAGCGACTCGGTCATCTTTGTCAAGAATCATGGAAATATATTCAGGGCGAATAAATCCAAAATACTGCTTCACATAAACATCTATCTGTTTCTCAGTCAGAGGAACAAATCCAAAAATATTTTCATAACTCATATTCAGCACATTAAACATATCTTTGGCATAAGGTAAAAGATCTTTTCTCTTTCTTGTTTTCAATACCTTGAGTTTGTTTCTTTGCAATGAAATATTGGCAATCCTTTTGATTTTCTCGGGGACTTTTTTCGGTATTTTTATTTCAAATTCAACCCAGTCAATTTCCTTTTGGTATCCGTGTTTCTCCATATATTCAGGATAATAGGGATGGTTATAAATTGATGCCATAGTGCCAAGCTCCTCGAAACCATCTACCAGCATTCCTTCATAATCGAGATCAGTGAAACCAAGGGGCCCTTCTATAGCTTCCATTCCTTTTTCTTTTGCCCAATTTTCTACAGTATCAAGCAGTGCCTTTGTTACTTCCTCATCGTCAACAAAATCTATCCAGCCGAAACGTGCATACTTATTCTTCCATTTCGCAATATACCGGTTATTGATAATTCCGGCGATTCTTCCGACAACTTTCCCCCCTTTATAGGCAAGCCAATATTTTGCCTCACAGAAATCAAAAGCCGGATTTTTATCCTTACGTAGAGTGTTTATTTCATCAAAACGAAGAGGTGGCACCCAATATTTGTTTTCAGCATAGAGTTTATAAGGAAATGATATAAATTCTCTCAGATCACTTATGTCTTTTACTTCTTTTATTATAATCCCCATTTATTCTCCTTATTTTTTCTTATCCCTAAATCACAAAACTTGTAAAGTCTTTTCTGCAGCTTGAATTCCTGCTAAATAGCTTTTATTACTTTCATAAAAAGCCATAGTAGCAATGTCTTTTACCTCCGGCTTAATTACCAAATCCGGAGTAAAATCATCAAGATTAAATTCTAATATTCTTCTTGACATGTTATCTATGCTTGTCGATATATTTTTTATAAAATTCAATCTCCTTATCTTCCGATTATCCGGAAAGTGTTTGATGATTGGATAGAAATTTTTATTTAAATAGTTCCTAATTTTTATTTCAATATTTATTTTTTGAGCAGACCATTTCTTAAGTCCCAGATATTCATTTAAAACAACAGCACATCTATGTTCGGAATTGACCAGCAGACTAACCGGAACCGGATTAACAATACCTCCGTCCATCAATAATCTTTCCTGATATTTATAGGGTTTAAAAAAACCAGGGAGCGAGATGCTGGCTCTTACTGCCGGCACCAGATCGCCCGTATCAAAAATTACAGGTTCCCCGGTCTTTAAATCTGTAGCAACACACTTAAAAGGGATTTGCAATTCCTCAAATCGTTTAACCGGTAAAATCGTGTCAAGAAATTCTTCGACAACATCCCCCTTAATCAAGCCGCCGGTCATGGGATTTGTGAAATCAAAAAACGTCCACAATTTTTTTAAATCAATGCTGAAGGCAATTTCTTTCATTTCTTCAATTGTCACACCTGAAGCATAGGCAGCACCAATCATTGCACCTATACTGCTTCCGGAAATTTCATTTATGGCAATATTTTTTTCTTCAAGCACTTCAAGAACCCCAATATGCGCAATTCCCTTCGCGCCTCCACTGCCCAGCGCTATTCCTAATTTTTTATGACTAACTTTTTGCTCTATCATTGCTAACTCAATATTTATTCCTATGTTGTAATAATCTTGTCTAAGAATCAGGCAACACCCCTCAGCTTTAACTGATTTTTTTAATCTTCTCAGGTTTCAATTATTGAACCTGCCGTGTTCTCTGCGGTAATCGATGGCGGGCTAATAATGGATTTGATTACGGGATTCATGATTTTACCTCCTTATATCGTATATTTTAAAAAATCTCTTTCTTGTTTAGTCTATCTAATGCACTTTCATTAAGAAATCAACCTTTTGGAACTATAAACCAGACAAAAGCTACTATGATCATGCCGACTCCAAATAAAAATAATCCAATACTTCTAATATCTCTATCCGAATGCTTTGATAATTCTTCAAATAGCTCCTTTGAATCCCCTGCCCATATAGTGACATAGCTTCCCATAAAAACCATAATCATACCTATAGAAAACAGAATCCATTTCATACTGCTTTACCTTTATTTTTTAAAATGCTATCGACATGGAAAGCTGATACATTCTGGTTCTACTGAGACTATTATCATCATTTCCCTTCGCTTCTTCGAGAAAGGCAATATCCACGATGAGCGGTCCCCTGCAATAGCCGACACCGGCCGTGTAGCCGGATTGGTTCGTATCAATTCGCTTCTTGACAAATGCCCCTGCTCTGAGAAAGACCCTTCCAAAGACAGGAACTCCAGCTCCTCGTCTATTTTTACTCCCCCGATTAAAGGGTTCTATCTCCAGACCCAAATGATACCAAACATTAGCTCTCTTTTTAAGCTTCTGATGCACATCTCCGGCAAGAGTCAGGCCGCTTGTATGAAGAGCAAGTCCAAGAGTACCATCTGCTTCCAATTTCATGGCGGAATAATTCTCCCACCAAATTCGGTTCAGGATATTGGAAGCCATCAATCCTATGTTCAGATGATCGCCCAAAATCATGAGACCACAATCCATACCTAGCCCTTTACCGTTAGAGATACTCGCTTCCGGTTCTTCCCAAGCACTATTCACCTTTCTCTTCTCAGCAACTCCTAATTTCCCCGACAGATATTTGATATTCACTCCGAAAGATAAAAAACCACTTCGATCGGCCAATGTAAGTCCATAAGCATTCAGAGTATACTCCTGATCTGACCAGGTTTCTGTCGTACTCCCGTCGGGATTTGTGACCTTATTGTAAACATCTTCTTGTTTTAAGTTCACTAATGGTTTCCAGTAAAAACCGCCTTTTTGTGATGTTAACCCCAGAAAGATTAATTGTTTTCTTTTCAAGCGTTGGCCAGGTTCCAAAATGTCATAAAGTTTAATCTCATTGTTATTGTCTAAGATGTATACTGCCATCATCTGATTTGTTGTAAGCTGAGAGAGACCTGCCGGATTCCAGTATGCGGCTGTAGCATCATTAGCGACGGCAACAAAAGCTCCTCCCATCCCCATGGCCCTGGCACCGATAAACTGACCTCGGTAGTAACGCTCTTTAACCGGGAATTCATCTGCAGAAAGGGAA
>JAGGVB010000155.1 GCA_021158245.1 bacterium
CAGCTTGCAGAAGCAGTTAAATATACGCGTCAGCCAGGAGTATATTTTCATTACGGGATTTCTCTTTCAAATACAGGAAGAAAAGAGGATGCTTTAAAGTGGTATGCAAAAGCTTCGGTTTTTGGGGGTGAGGTTTCAGACAGTGCATATACAAAACTCGTTGAGTTATGGAAATATCTTGGCAAACCTGATACTCAACTGGAACCCTTTGTTAAAAAACAGGCGGAAAACCTTAAGACTTCTTATCAGAAAAAAGTGCTTTCTCACAGAGTCATTAAAAAGGCTCCTGATTTCGAACTTGATACTGTGAAGGACGATTGGGTTGTCTCTCTAAGTGATCAGAAGGGATCTGTCGTAATTCTCTGTTTCTGGGCCACCTGGAGCAGATCATCCCGCCTTATGATAAACACGTTAA
Organism: bacterium; assembly: GCA_021158245.1. Taxonomy (NCBI): domain Bacteria; species bacterium. The sequence continues at coordinate 416 of JAGGVB010000155.1, forward strand.
AGAATCTTTCTGCAAAGTGGGGAGATTCGGTTTTGTTTCTTACAATTGTTACAGACAAAGATATAGCAAGAGTTGAAAAGTATTTAAGAGACAAGAAAATATGGCTTCCGGTTTTAATTGATAATAAGACGGGTAATGATTATGGAGTACGCGGTGTCCCGACTCTGTATGTTATTGACAAAAAGGGATACATTAATTATGTTCACAGAGGATTCAGGCCTGATATTAAAGATGTGCTTGCAATTGAGCTAAATGATCTTTTAAAATAACTTTTGTTGCTTAGGAAAAGATGTATGAAACAATTAAGCGGAGTTTTTAAAATTGCTGTTGTTCTTATTTGGTCAGCAAACCTTGGTTTTGCCAATGTTCCGGATTTAGAATCAGAATGCAGATTTTTAAAGCTCAACGGAACAATTTCTTATGTTGCAGCACAGGATTTTAATGGAGACGGCAGGGTTGATTTACTCGCTGTAACGGAAAGTGCCGATTCTTTTAAACGCAGAAAGATCAGCATCTTCTTTAATGATGATACAATACATGAGGTGCCTAATCTGGTTTTTATTCCTGCTGTTAATGATGTTTTTTTCACAATCGAAAATATGGAAAACAGCGGCGGAAAGAACCTCATCCTGCTTGGAACAGCAGGACTTTCCATGTTTGCGCTAAATGATAAAATATCTTCTGCTCATAAAAAGGTTTTTACAATAAGTACATTGATCCCACCGGATAAAACAGACCTGTTGAAATATGATTTTGCAGCGGATATAGACGGAGATTCAATTCCGGAGATATTTGTCCCTTCAATAAACAGGATTAAGATTTTTAAAAAGGAAGGTGATGATAATTATGGCCTCTATAAAACATTAATTACTGAACCTGAAATATCCGTCCTGAAGAATGAGATATTAACTTATCAATTCTCAATACCTGAAATCAAGATCGGGAATATGGGCGGTGATAACAAGGCTGATATAGTTTTGAAATACAATGATAAAATAGAGATATTTCATACAGGCCGTTTCTTTGATCCTTCAAATAATAATATTTCTATTAAACCGGATACAACTATATCTTTTAAGTTAATTGATCCGTCAATACGGGGAACAGAGAACATAAGAGAAAGGCATTCCCTTTATTTGATTGATCTAAATAATGACGGCCTTTTTGATGTTGTTCATAAAGTGATTGTCAAAACATCGTCTCCGGAATCCATGATTGAGATGTACGTATATCTTAATAAAGGGGGCGCTTTCTCTGATGACCCGGATAATGTTTTTGTGTCCGAGAGTTTTGGCGGTGAGTCTGCAATCAGGGATTTTAATAATGACGGCATTATGGATTTTGCGTTGTTTAAAATTCCTCTCGGTATTGCACAAATTCCCGCATATATTTTTAAGAAGAAGCTGTCTGCCGGTTTTGATTTTTATATTATGAAACCTTCAGGCCGGTACTCTGACAAACCGGAATCATCGGCAGGCTTTGGAATAAATGTATTACCTGAAGATATACCTGCGTACAGGCTTTGTTTTTCCTTTGAAGGTGATTTTAATACAGACGGATATAAAGATCTTGTTGCTGAAACCGGGGAAGGAAAATTTTCGATCTATTTAAATGGGGGAAACGGCAAGTTTCATTTTTCCTCTGATTACAGTTTTAAGGCTTCGCAATGCAGAAACATTCTTATTTTTGATGCGGACAATGACGGAGCTGATGATATAATATTGTGGGATAAAAACCATATTGAAATTGTCCCGAATCCAGGAAGAGACAATCATTGAAAAAGATTGTTTACATGTTTATTTGTCTCTTTTTTTTATACGGCATCGGTACGTCATCTGCAGATTTTAAAATAAAATCACTGCACATATACGGAAATACAAGAACAAGGGATAAAGTAATTCTGGGAAGACTCCGAATAAAAACAGGAGAAACAATATCTGCAAGAAAATTTACCCTTATTAGAAAATATTTTTTAAGGGAGTTTTTTGTTAACAATATAGAGTTTCGTTTAAGGCCTGAACAGCAGAGAGGTGATTTCGCTCTTCTCGTTATTACAAAAGAGAGAGGGATGTTTTCAATCAATCCCATTATAGGAGATAATAATGTCTTCGGTTTTTACGCAGGCCTCGGATTGGATGTTTATAATATTCTTGGATATGGAAATAAGTTGAAACTTCTTTTTCAGGCAGGAGGTGTTGATAAACGGGTACTGGGTTTGAGTAATAAATGGTTTGGGCCCGGAGCTTCATTATGGTTCAACGCGGAGTACTCCGGTATTTCATTCCCCTATCTTTTTGACGATATTGAATCTTCGAAAAGGCTGAGTACAAAATCATCAAAGGGTTCGATTGGGATTCATGTTACGAAAGAATTAGCAATAGGTGCTGAAGCAGGGAGAGAAAATGTATCTTTCGGAGATGCATCTTTTATGATATCAAAAAGCCGTGAGGATGATATCTCGTTTTACGGGTTTATAGGGAGAATTGATACGCGGGACTGGCCCTTCTATCCGTCTGAGGGATCCCTTGTAACTTTGGATTATAAAAACTGGCTGATCAACGGTTCATATTTATTTAAGCAGATGGATCTGGATATGAGGAGTTTTTCCCATCTTAAATCAGGTAGCATAGTTGCAGTAAGGATCAAGATGATTTTATCTCAGGGGGTTGTCCCTTTTTATAAACGTGTTCACATGGGAGGCGGAAATACATTAAGAGGATACAGAACAGGATCTGTTTTTGGTGAAAACGGTTTTCTTTTAAGCGCTGAGTACAGAATCCCGCTGCTCTATGTGAGGAGGCCTTTTTCAGGAATGAATACAGGGGTTCTTGGTGTTTTGTTTATTGATTCGGGATCAGCCTGGTTCAAACATCAAGCGAAAAAGGAGCGCGTCTTTTATACATCTGTCGGTTTTGGATTACATCTCGTACTTGGTAAATTGCTGCTCAGAGCTGAATACGGATATCATGGAGAAGGTGCGGGATTTTTGAGCGCAGGTACAGGGGTGATGTTTTGAAAAATCTACGGGGAATAAATTTTTTTAAAAGAATAATTATAATTTTGCTGGTTTGTATCTCATCTAATCTTTTAAGAGGCCAGACCTTAGTTGATTCAACTTTAATTGGCAGAAGAATTTCAAAAATATCAGTGACAGGGAACAGGAAAACAAAATCTGAAGTAATTTTCCGTGAGATGGAACTTAAACAGGGAAGCGTATTAGATATAAAAAAACTTGAATCTGATAGAAAGCGAATTGAAAACCTTCTTGCTTTTAATAGAGTGGTAATTACAGGAAATCCGGACAGCAGTTATGTCGCATTGGCAATTAAGGTGACAGAACAAATTTATTTTATACCATTCCCCATACTATTTATAAATGATCGGGACTGGAACAAACTGTCTTTTGGCGCTGGATTTATACATACGAATTTTCTGGGAAGAACAGATAAACTGGGTGCTATTTTTTGGGCGGGATACAATCCTGCAGTTCACTTTGTTTATTCAAATCCCTGGATTGGTAAAAAATACAATCTTCTGACAAAAATTGAGTTCTTTTATGCACGAATAAGAAACAAACATTTTACAGAAGAAAAGGTATACGAATATCAGAAGGGTTTTGAATGGAATATCGGCAAGAGATGGGGGCATCATCTTTACGGCCAGTTGAATTTTGGTTACAGGTCTCTTGACATTGACGGCTCTAATGAAGATGCAGTACCAACAGAACAGCATACGGACAATCTGCCGGAAGCAGGATTCAGTGTCATGTATGATAAGAGAGATTTAATAGAGTATCCCAGATCCGGATATGTAATAAAATTTTTAACAAAAACAAGCGGATGGCCTTCCCAAAATCCGTTTTATCAGAGAGCTGCCGGTGAATTACGTATTTATATCCCTTTTGCAGAAAAGAGCACGTTCGCTTTGCGGACAAAGCTTATCACTTCTATAAACAAAGTTCCTGTTTATGATAGATATTACTTTGGTTATTCCGATAGAATAAGGGGTCATTTCAGAGAGATTTATGAAGGTGATATGCTTTTTTTAAGCAGTATCGGTTTTAGATTTCCCATTCTCGGTGTACGATATTTTAATATTACAAGCCTGTCTCAATTACATGATTTAAAATTTGGAATTTATGGCTCTTTGTTCATTGATACAGGAGCAGTATGGTTTAAAGAATATGGATTAAAAAAGGACAATTTTCTGTCCGGTGCAGGATTTGGAATTCATTTAATACTTCCGTATATACATGTAATTCGATTTGATTATGCTGTAAATGAACAGGGTAAAACCCAGTTTATCGTTGATCTTGGTGTGGATATTTAGGAGGATCTTTTGCATCAAAGAAGTTTTTATGTTCACCCGGATGATGTAGGCCATGATGAGGTAGTCTTTCGTACAAAAGAGGCTCACCATATTGCTTCTGTAATAAGAGCCAAAAAGGGAGACAGAGTACTGGCTGTCGATGGAGTCGGAACATGTTATTCAGTGGAGTTGCTAAGCATATCTCCAAAACAGGTTAAGGGCAGAGTACTGCAAATTACGAGAGGTTTTGGTGAGCCTGTGACAGAAGTTACGCTTGCTGCAGGAATTGTCAAAGGCAGCAGATATGAGTGGCTGATTGAAAAAGCTACAGAGATGGGTGTAAAAAAAATCATACCATTTACATCTGAAACAAGTGTTGTAACAGGAAGCAGCATAAAACTTGCAAGGTGGAAGCGGGTTTCTTTTGCAGCAATGAAACAATGCCTGCGGTCAGCTGCTCCCGAAATAACAGATGTAGTTCCATTAACCAGAGTGTTAAAAGGCGGTGCAGGCTCAGTAAGAATTATTGCATCAAATTCTAAAAAAAGTATTGGGATAGATCAATTAAAGAACAAAATAACAAAGACAAAACAAAAAGTATCAGTTGTTGTGGGGCCGGAAGGGGGATTCTCAGATGAAGAAATTCATGAAGCAATTGAGCAGGGATTTACACCTGTAACCCTTGGTACGCGGCGTTTAAGGAGTGAAACAGCTTCCATTGTAATGCTGTCGCTTGTATTTAATGTTTTTGGTGATATGTTATAAATAGTGATATTAAATATTTTTATAAAATATTTCCGAAGTTCAAGATTTTATTTGCTTTTTTGTTAAATAAAGTATTATATTATGCCCGTTTAACTTAAGCATGGAATAGGTACTTAAAGAGGCGTAAATCATGGTGAAAACAAAATTTAAAGACGAGTTAAAGACAACTTTCTCAAAGCAGGCGGTTATTGATTATCTGTTTATCATTATTGGTGCATTTGTAATGGCAATGGGAGTCGGTATTTTTCTTGTGGATGCCAAGGTTGTGCCTGGCGGTGTAAGCGGGCTTTCAATGGCAGTTCACTATCTTTCCGGCAACAAGATTCCTGTAGGATTAATAATGTGGGTTATGAACATTCCGCTTTATATCTGGGGCGTGAGAGAACTTGGAAAACAGTTTGGAATACGGACAATTGTAGGTTTTACAATGAACTCATTTTTTATTGATCTTTTACGGGGAAGGATTCCAGGACTGGAATTCATACACTTGAATGATTACTCTGCAATAGTTCAGCTCAGAGAGCATGATTTTCTGCTTTTGATTCTGACAGGCGCAGTGCTTATGGGCATAGGCCTGGGAATAATATTTAAGTTCAGGGGCACTACTGCCGGTTCAGATGTAGCAGCTGCTGTTGCACGCAAGAGGTGGGGAATCAAGCCGGGCGTTACTTTTATGACAGTTGATTTTATGGTAATCATGCTTGCAGGAGTCATTATTCATGTCAAACATCTATCCGGAACCAGGCCTGCTTTAACTCTTACACTTTATGCAATTGTTCTTCTTTTTATATCTTCCAGAATTGTAGATGTGATAATTGACGGATTTGATTATGCAAGGTCTGCATTTATCATGTCCTCAAAAAATGATGAGATTGCTAAGGTCATAACGAAAGATCTCAGCAGAGGGGCTACTGCTTTTGAGGCTCATGGGCTTTACAAGAATCAGCGCCGTGAAGTACTTTA
>JAGGVB010000156.1 GCA_021158245.1 bacterium
AAAGCATCTTAAATATGCTGAAGAGATGATTAGATTTCTGCAGTATGCTCAAAAAAAGAGCGGGGAGCTTCCCTACGCATTTGAAACACCTGACACTCCGGGACGGGAACATTTTTTATGTTTTCAATACAACAGCTTTCAGTTAATGGACCTTGCAACTTTTTATGGTATTACTCAAAATAGTGATGTTTATGATATTATGAAAGGGCTTGCACGATTTATTTCAACAGGTGTTGAAAAAGACGGCCATTCACGCTACAACTGCTTTAAATCAACCCCTGTTGTTCCTTACTACGCTGCGGCTATTGCTGCTGCGCTTCTGACTGCCGACAATATGGGTTTGGGAGATTATACCGAACTATCTGAAAGAGCATATTCTTTTCTTCTTAAAAGCCAGAATAAAAGAGGAGGATTTTATTACTCCAAAAATAATTATAAGATTTTAAAAGACAGAAGAAGTTATCCGAGGTATCTCGTGATGATTTTAAAACATATTTTAATGAAAGCCGGGTCCACGGAAACGGAGATAAATTAATGTGTTCTGCCGGATTAAGTAAAAAGAAAATAACAAGGCGTGATTTTATTAAAAAAACTATTTCCGGAAGCGGAATAGTTCTATTCGGATTAAACCGTATTAACAGCGCATTCGGGAAAAAGCTTAAATCTTTTGGAGGCAGCGCTCAGGTTTATGTTGTAAAAAACGGCACTCCGGAGAAGAATCTTGAAAAACTTATAGATATGCTGGGAGGAATTGAGTCTATAATTTCCCCTGATGATATAGTTGTGCTTAAACCAAACTGCCAGTGGTGGAACCAGGGAACTACAAATATTTCTGTGATGAAAAAACTGATTGAGATGGTGCTTGATATTTCAGGATTCAACGGAGAAGTAATCGTTGCAGAAAATCATCAAAAACCAACACCGTATTCAAGGGGCTGGATTAAAGACAATAAAATTAACGGCGATCCTGAGGCTAATAATATGGGTGAGTTAATAGAGCTGTTTCAGGGAAGAGGATATTCCAATGTAACAAAGTACCACTGGCTCAATACGGAGAACGGCGGAAAAATTGTTTCAGGGCCTTCAGAGGGAGACGGTTATGTCATGACCGGCCCTGAGTACGAATATGAAGGAAGAAAGACATTAATGACTTATCCTGTTTTTACTTCGTCATACAGCGGAATAACTATTGATCTTAAAAACGGTGCATGGCAGAATGGGAGTTACATTAACAGAAAAGTCAAGCTTATTAATATGGCAGGGCTGAATCATCATTTTTTCGGGGTCACGAGTTCTGTAAAAAATATAATGGGAATTGTGGAACTTCCGGGTAATGATACAGGATGGCTTGTTGATAAGGAATATTATAATTTTCATGGAATAATTTATGAAGATGCGAACAATATTGATGTCAGGGCAATGGGAGGCGCTCTCGGTACTTTTATGAGGGAAACCCGGAAACCGGATTTGAATATTGTCACTGCTGAATGGGTAGGCTGGGGCTCCAGAATAGTGCCTGAGCAGGCTGTACAAGTCCATACCCTACTTGGGGGAGTTGACCCTGTTGCTCTGGACTACTGGGGGGCAAAGTACGTGCTTTGGCCGAATACACCTGAGGATTTTGATCACTATTCTTATCACGATCCTGACAGAACAGACAGGCCTTTCAGGCAGTATCTTGAAGAGTGTGCAAAAGAGAGCGGCGGAATAATTGATGAGAAGTATATACAGAGACATGTGTATGATTTTGAACAGTCATTTATAGATGAGCAGCGTTACACGACAGGGTCTTACGAATTTTCAATCGGGCAGAATTATCCGAATCCATTTTCAAACAAAACAACTATACCATTTAATATAAAGAATGCAGGCGTGGTCTCATTGATAATTTACAATATAAGAGGCCGTGAAGTTAAAAGATTGATTAACAAGAAAAATTTTTCTTACGGTGATTATCTCGTTGAGTGGGACGGGAGGGATGAGTACGGCAGAAAGGCTGCACCCGGAGGATATTTATGCAGGATTATTTCAGGAAGAAAAAAATATACAATTAAAATTTTCAGGACGAAGTTTTAAAGGAGGCTATGATGGAAAAAAGAAATATATTGATATTTTTAATTATACTGCTGATTACGAGCTGTTCAGGATTTTTATCTGCAGATACGTATGTTGTTACTTCTACGGCAGATAATGGTGATGGGAGTTTAAGATGGGCTCTTACAGAGGCAAATCAACATGCAGGGGCTGCTGATACCATAGTTTTTAATATCCCTGATACTGATACAGGATTTGACGGTGCTGTATGGTGGATCAGGCCACAGACAATGCTCCCTGTTTTTTATGACGACAGTACATGGGTGAGCGGTGAGTCACAGACAATTAATATGGGAAACAAAAATACCAAAGGGCCGGAAGTATTAATTTATGGAGGGGACATAACGGATCCGAATCAGGCGATAGGATTTCTTATCATGTCATCCGGAAATAAGATATCCGGATTGGTAATTTCAGGTTTTAAGTCATTTGGCATAAGATTCAGAAATTCAACTGCACAGCATAATGAGATATGTGGGAATTACATAGGTACTGATCCTGCAGGAGAGAATGCAATGCCTAATCTGACTGGAATTTATATATCGAGATACGCAGGAAGTACTATAATCGGAGGGGGAGGAGAGGAGAGAAGAAATATAATTTCAGGGAATATCCAAAACGGAATTTATACGGTACTTTCCGATAGTAATGTCATAACCGGTAATTACATAGGAACTGATCCTTCAGGTAAATTCAGTATACCCAATGCTAGTGACGGTAAACACAGCGGAATATGGATATCTTATGGAAAGCACAATATTATAGGCGGCTCTGATGCTGATAAAAGAAATATTATCTCCGGTAACGGCAGAGATGCAATTCACATGACATATGCAGACAGCAACACTGTAATCGGCAACTACATGGGCGTAGATGTGACAGGTACAGTTCTTCTTGCAAATGGTACAACAGGTAAAGGGGACGGATTTGATATTCGTTATGGATCAAGTTATAATATTATAGGGGGTTCCAGCCCGGGAGAGGGGAATATTGTTTGCGGCAGCCCAAATATGGGGATTAGGATTGGAGAAACTAACTATGTGTCAAGCAGTGACCACAATATTGTTCT
>JAGGVB010000157.1 GCA_021158245.1 bacterium
CCTGAATTCCCGGCACTACGCGATGTCAGCGATTCTCTTTTATGGGCACAATTTTACTTATATACAAAAAGCCCTTCACTCCCCCATAAAGTTATCTATACAATATTCAATGTGCAAGGGAAAAATGTATATAGTGACTCAATTGTATTTGTTCCTAAAAGCAATGTGAAATCTATGATTTATTCTATAGGGCAGCCATTTACAATCGGGAAATATAATCTTGCAGTTAAAATTTTTAATAGTACAGCCTCATGTCTGACTCAGGGAACTTTTTTTATTAAAGAATCAGGACAGACTACTCTAATTGCAAGTCCGTCTCTGTTAATAAAACCTTTGAAATATATTATGGATAAGAAACTTTTTGAGAAATTGATCAGAGCACAGGATAAAGAGAAAAATAAAATCATCTCTGATTTCTGGAAGGAACGCAACCCTAACCCAGCTGCAGAAACAAATGAGCTAAGAGATGAATTCTATCGCAGAGTAAACTACGCCAATGAAAATTTTTCGCTCTACACAGGCGGCAATGACGGCTGGCACTCAGACAGAGGAAAAATCTATATTGTATACGGCGATCCTTCTCAGATAGACCGAATGAATGCTTCACGCTACGGTACCAGTAAATACGAAATCTGGTATTACAGTAATCTTGGGAAGAAATTCGTCTTTCTGGACAGATATTCCAATAATAATTTCATACTTGTTTCTGAAGAATAAATATAGTCATTCATTTTCAGGAGTTTTTTATGAAACGCAAAAAAATCTTCTTTTTTACAATCATTTATATTTTACTATCAATATCAATTTATGGCAAATCGACAAAACCACCACATTTTATTGATACTTATATTCCCAAGAAAGACACAACCCTTCTTGTTGTTTTTCATCCTACAATGTACGTTTTAAACTCTGTTAATGCATTAAAACAAGCAGGATTTATCCCGGACAACATGTATGTAGTCGGAGTATTTTCTATAAATGAAAAAGCTGATTATACTATGCCTGAACAATTCGCAGGCAATTTTAAAAAGAAATGGCTGTTTTTTCACGCTGCAGCCGGATCTCTGTATACTGAAAATATTTTCCAAAAAAACAATTGTTCTCCTCTTTTTAAGGAGATAGTCCAAAAAGCTGACGGAGCGATTCTATTCGGGGGAGCTGATATTCCGCCATATCTCTACGAAGAAAAAACATCCTTACTAACATCAATAAGCACCCCTTTCAGGCACTTTATTGAATTGTCATTTGTTTTTAATTTGTTAGGCGGATATCAGGATAAAACATTCGAGCCGATGCTTAAAGATAAACCTGACTTTCCGTTTCTTGGAATCTGCCTCGGGGAGCAGAGTTTGAACGTCGGAACAGGCGGTACTCTCGTTCAGGATATCTGGTCTGAAATCTACAAAACAAAAACCGCTGAAGACGTAACGTTCCTTAACAGTGAACAGTTACACAGAAATCCATGGGCAGTTATTTTTCCAGAAAAGAGCCTTATGCACTTTTCCATGCATCATATTATTCTTAAACCAAGTAAAGTACTTGCAGATAAAATATCCGTATATACCGGACAAAAACCTCTTGTAATAAGCTCACACCATCAGGCTGTTGAGAAAATTGGGAAAAATTTTGAGATAGCTGCATATTCCATGGATAAAAAAGTAATTGAAGCTATTGTTAATAAAAAATTCCCGAATGTACTCGGAGTTCAGTTCCATCCTGAATTCACTTCTATATGGGCAGATCATTCTAAAGTACGATTTATCCCGGGAGAAAAGACAGCATCTATATCTTCTATTCTGGAGAAAGATGACAGAAGCATGGATTTTCACAGAAATATATGGACATGGTTTTTTAATTCAGTTGAAAAAGCTCATAAGTTATATTTTGAAGAATAGATACAAATACAAATTTTACTCAATATTTCAAAGTTTGATATCTTTGTGCATTATCAGAATTGTGTTTTAATTCAATTCATCCATAATCGAACGCATTTGCATCACTTTCTTTATATCAGTTGTTTTATAAACATGTTCAGAAGAATCCATACCGCCCCTGAACTTAATATCTTTATTCAACAATAAAGACTTGTCAACTATTTCAGACATTAATGAACCGTGTACCTATGTGCATCCTGTTTTATTAATAACATCTAGTACTGTTTTGGGATTTATTCCTCCTGCAGGAAGAATCTCAATCCGTCCATCAGCTTGCTGCAAAAATTTATGTATACAATCTGCACCCTCAAGAGCTGAATTTCTCTGTCCGGATGTCAAAATACGTGTAAATCCAAGATCAATACAAACTTCAAGGGCCTTTTCAGGGTCAGGTATCAGGTCAAAAGCACGGTGAAATACAGAAACTTTTCCGCATGATGAATTCAATAATCGTTTACAAGCATTTACATCAATCTCACCATTCTCATTCAAAACTCCGAAAGCAATACCGTCAGCTCCTGAATTAAGAGCAATTTCAATATCTTTTTCCATTACGGAAAGTTCATGATTGTTATAAACAAATCCACTCTCTCTCGGCCTGATCATTACAATAACCGGAACTGATATTACTTCTTTGACTTTTAGTATTACCCCGGCTGAAGGCGTTAATCCGCCTGATATGAGGCTTGTGTTAAGCTCAATTCGATCTGCACCGCCCTGCTCGGCAGCCATACAGTCGTCAAGAGAACCTGTGCATATTTCAAGTATTCTTTTTGTTGTCATAAATAAAATATCCGCTGATAACATTAAAGGGGAATAAGATAATTCTTATTCCCCTTTAATTTCCAAAGGTCGATCACTACTTTTTGAGGATAATCTTTCTCAGAGATTTTAAAATCTCCGGAAAATTTTTATCAATCAATTGGTAGTAAATCTGCGTTCCTTCTCTTCTGCTGCTCAAATATCCTGCATTTTTCAGGTGCCTTAACTGCTGTGACACGTAGGACTGTTTTGCACCGAGCATTTCCTGAATCTCGCCTACACGCCTCTCACCTTCATTGAGTATACAGAGGATTTTAAAACGCGTTGTGTTGGAGACGATCTTAAAAAACGGGATGATCTTCTCACTGTTTTTCAACGTTGCCTGAACCTTTTGTTGCATTAAAACCTCCCCTTTGTAAAATGTTCATTCATCAATAAAAAATATAACGTTTTATTAATTAATTGTCAAGTAATTTCTTTATTTTTTTAATTTTTTTTTAATTTTTTTTTAAAAAACCCGCTTTATGCGGGATTTTTAAAGTACCCCTGTCAGGATTCGAACCTGAGACCTACTGATTAGAAGTCAGTTGCTCTATCCAGCTGAGCTACAGGGGCTTAAAACGAAGAGAAATGTAACAATAAATTTCAATAAAGTCAATTGGTTTCTTAATATATTATCTTGTGCCCCGGGCGCATAAAGTAACAGGGCTTTGTCCTGAAAATTTCTATCAATCCTTACCCTCACATACAGAATTATTTTGCATTTATTGAAGCTTCCGGGCAAACTATTTATCTGATTTCAATCCACTTCGGACGATTTCAAAAATTAACCTGCATTATTCATGATTCACAACCGAATTTATTTAGAAATAAACACTTAGCCCAATCCTGGATTGCTGATTAAAAATTTTTAGCGGAAATCTGCCTTTTCCCTTGTCCCCACTTAAATTTGTGAATAATGCAAGCTAATAAAGAAAAGAAAAAATCGTTTTATTATTCCCCTTTACATTTAAAAATTGTCCAGGGCATTGCTGGCAGGCTTTTCAAATAGCCCTTCAACCAGTCGTACTGGGGATGTTTTTCTAAAAACTCATCTGCATCGAAACCTATGTTACATGAACTCCCCCATTTTGCCCATATCTCCCATTTTGCTGCCATGTTTGCATCAAGCACCTTGCCGTCAATAGTCCCACCGGGAATGTATGCACCCAAACTCCCTGGCACACCTCCATTATCCAGATACCAATGACCGCATATAGTTCTGGAACTTGGTTTTTCTTCTTCAAGAAAAACATCGTAATGATCCGCCAGCATTATTTTGGCTTTTTCCATTTCGATCTTTCCGTAGTATTTTTTAATCAATTGATTCCAGCGTACACGACGAGCAACACAGAAACTTCTTATGTCATCGTACGACGCATCTGTTTCTTCTCTTAAAATCTTTATGTTGCTTGCCACATTTGATCCTGTAAAATAGCCGCTCTTTTTCTTTTCTAAACTGTGATTTTTTAAACCAAGTTCAAGCCGGGCAATCTCGTTTGTTTTAATATTTCCTACAAGCCACGAATTAGCATAGGCACCGTTGTTGTTTTTTATCATAATATCTGCCCATTCGTCAATAGTGTTGGCGTACTGCATAGCTTTTCTGGCTCTCTCAAAAATGGGCGTGCCTTTAGGATTAAATCCATGGAAGCCTCCGATTGTAGTCTCGGTACCAACAAGGCCTGCTCCAGTAATAAAGAAGTCAGTTGCGCTGTATATGCACGGCCCCCAGGATTGCATTAAAATTCTGTTGCCTTTTTCCGGAACAATATCCACAATAATATTGCAAAATCTGAGAAGAGCATAATCAGACCATGAGTTGTGGGCCATTACAATTTTATTGTCAGAAGTTGCTGCTCCTGTAGCAATAAATGCACTGCATCCAGCACCATAGATTTTTTTCTTCTCCTCAGGCCACCAGTACCAGAGAACATCGAGAAAACCATTCATAAAAACCATCTCATCAAGGTTTATCTTTTTACCTGCTTTGTTTAGGCCAGCTACCATCCCTTTCATTTCTTCCATGTATTCTTCTGATATCTTATTTTTAAAAAGTTTAGAAGCCTTATCAACAAAAAAATCGAGATCTTTTGCAGTATTAAATTTTTCAACATAGGCAACTGTTTTCAAAAACTCATCAATTTCATTGGCAGTTAGATAGCCGCGTTGAAATCCCCTTTCAAATGGTTTGCCTTCAATGTGCAAAAAAATCCAGCCGTTTTTATCATTTCGATAAGATTTTGCCAACCATTTGTTTTCTTCCTTTGTCAGGTTTTTGTCTGCTCCAAAAGAGAGAACACCTGATAGAAGGAAGAGAAAGACCAAGCATGCTAAAAATTTTTTACGCATTTTGTTTCCCTCCTATTTTACGCTCCGCAGGGGCTTACGCCTGTTCTGGCGGAGCAACCTGCGACCTAATCATGGATATCGAACCTTTTATTAAATAACAGACTGTCATATCATGTATGATGTTAAAGCCGATTTTCAGAATACCCGACCACGTTTGACTAAGCCTAACTTTCTTCTCGCCAAACTACCCACTTTGATTCTTACTTAGCCACATAACGGCTGGCTCTTAGATGCGGCCAACTGATTAAGTCCCAAAACAAGTTGGAAATTTTGCTGGAACGCCAACGGCGTCCGCACTGTTTTGAATCTGATGGACAGCGTAAGCTGCCCAAAGACTGACTGAAAATTGAAAATGACAGGCCGCGTTTTCATCCGGTGCATTTTTGGGGTTAGCTGGAATACTTTAATAATTGCACACTTTTTAAAATATTTTTTTGATCAATTAATTGATCCGTTAAATATTTATGTAATATACTTGATATTAATGTTTGATAGGGTATGCCTTCTTGATCTGCTTTTTGTTTTAACAAATACAGGTCATAACTATTAACTCGTAAATTAATACTCTTTTTTTCTTTTGCATTTTTTATAATGGTATTAATTTTTAATTCATTTTTGGTTGAAATTTTCTTATAATCCAGAATATTATTTTCAACATCTTGTTCGAATTTATCTAACTTCATTTCTGACCTCGATATTTTTTATTTAACTTTCTACTTGGAAATGCTGTTTTTAGTATGATATTTTCTTTATTATCAATAATAAATGGCACTGCATATATATATTTATGAATTTCTAATACAAATATACTTTGATTTCTTCTTTTGGGATGTTCTAAAATATCAATATATTTTTCTTCTAAAATGATTTCCGAAATTTGTTCAAAGGAAATATTCCTTTCCAATTTCAGTTTTATATTTTTATTTTCATCCCAAATAATCATAGTGTTAATATAACGCTATTGTATATACAATGTCAACCTCTTTTTTACAGCATCGAGGTAGGACGGCCGGTTACCCGGCCGCTCCCTCACATATCCCTGCGTGCGGTTATCCTGCTGCGTGTGGCACGTGCCACACAATTTTTTTTATTGGCACACTCGTACAAACGTAGCGAGCAGGTGATCGGTCGGCTTGAGCCAGGTTAGCCACAATCTCTATTTCTCCTATATTAATTTTTTCCGTTAATACGTTACCAATCGCCTTGGCTAATGCGACGATCCATCAATATTGCATACAAATACGATGGACCGCGCAAATGTTGAACAGGCACCGTATTTTTTAACGGCAGCAGTTCGACGGCCTTTTCGAAATGGCCTCGTGGCAATTGTTGATTGGTAGTACTTGGCACAACTGCACCGCTAATAACTTCGTAGGTGAACTCCTGCCCACGGATTTGTTTAAATTTCTTACCCTGATGTTCTTCGATTCGCTTCCAGATTGTTTCGAAAGAAATCATTTCTTATTCCTCCTTGTCGGCAACATATTATTATCTACCACAAACCCATTTCTTAATATTCCCAATCTAAGGAAAAACATGTCTAAATAAAGTAAAATTCAATTATTTCCTCATATAAGGAAAATTTATTTCCTTCATTTAACAATTTTTGATTTCAGATTTACTTACCCCCAAAACCTCCTAAACCTCATATCTCCAACCAATATCCATCATTTAAAACATCCCCTCAAAACGCTTCTCTCTCCTTCCGGATTGCGGTGAAAAAATGTAAAATATAAATAAATAGTCTCTTCTCTCAAGGGCAAAGTCCGTTATTAATTAGAAATATCGGTCTGCCTCTCCCCTTTTGGAAACGCTTCTCTTTGTGTGACAATTTGTGCTAAAAAAAGTGTATTAAATAAAAAGTTAAATGCATTGTAATTAAATTATGCTCAAAAGTCAAGTGGAAAACAGTCGGCAGTCTTCAGCCCTCAGTTGGCAGTCAACAGCCTTTGTCCTCAGTCAGCAGTCTTCAGCCCTTTGCACCCCCCTAAAAACCAGACTAAAAATGCATCATAACATCTTATGATTAAAAGAGTTAGCTTGCAGAAATAGGTTGAAAAAAATCTCTCAAAGCACGCAAAGTTCGCAAAAAAAAAGAAGAAAAATATAGTTTTTTGCCTCACAAAATTTCTGTTAAAAAATACGAAATTTGCGATGGCCCGGAAGTACAAATTTTCTTTTTGTAAAACTTTTTTTCTTTATTCATCCACAATCTGTATAAAAGAAGGCTTTGGCGGAGGCAAATTATCTATAACTATTTCTTTTCCTGTAGAAATTGTATTACCTGTAGAATTATCCTCTGCCATCAAAGCACCTTGAGGTAGAGAAAAAAGAGCCTTGCCCGCACAAACAGTATTATCAAGTTCTAAAAAACCCTCAAACTTAGTGCCGGGCACCGGACCGGACAAAACTATCTCTTTTTTCTCACCATTTCTCAAAGTAAGTATCAGTTTTTCAGGGAGTTTAGTAATTGTCTGAGACGTAACTAAAGTAATAGGTAAAATCCTTTGTCCGGTTGGTTCTATCCTGCCTATATATATTTCTGCTGAAACTGACTGTGTTGGGTCATCAGAAGGCTCTGAATGAGGATACAGAGTTTCAAAATCAAATACAGCGGGGGATTTACTCATGTTTCCCGATTCATCCATAGAATATACTTCGTATTTATAAGAAGAACCTCCTGAAAGCTTTTTATCAATAAATGACAATTGATCTGTAATTCCGATTGCTTTACCGTCTCTGTAAATTTTATACCACATTGGAAGCTTTCCCCTCTCGTCAGGCCCCGGTGCCTCCCAGGTCAAAGTAAGGCTTTCCTCCGTCTGATTAGATCCTGTTATATTTCCAGGTTTATCAGGAGGTGCCTGGTCAGGGTTATTGCCGATTGCGGACCAGTCAAAATACATTGAAGACGCATGATTATCATTGGCAACTCTTAAACGGTATTTAAGATAGTTCCACGGAGAAGGCAGTACTTTCCCAATTAGAGGATCAGTATTATCAAGAATAAGGATTTCATCACTGTCATACCATATAATTTCCTCACGCTGATCACCTCCAACATCGCATACAACAGGCGAAAACACATCAGTCCCGTCACCTGTATTGCAGAACGACCAGTTCATTGAATATGAAACTCTATTAAAATTGCCATCAAAAATTCCTTTTCTGGAATAAATTTCATCTCTGGTCCTGTTCCCGTCCCAATCCATTGCACAAGTAACAACTCGTCTCGGCCCGTTTTTCTGATCTCCCCAAATCAAAAAGTTGCCATCTTTATCTGTCATTACAACCGATTGAGGCCCACTCATCTGCTCTGAATAAAAAACAATCTCCTTGCCTGGAATATCAGGGCGGAAATTACCAACGAGTAGTTCCTGGACTCCTTCTCCATCCATAACTCCATTCACAGGATCAGCAAGTTTGCTGGGATAATGCCACAGAATAGTGCCGTCATTTTTAAAGAGCCACATACCTGTTGCAGATGAAACTGCAATCTCATTACCAGGTACATCAGGATCAATATCAGTACAGCTTGCAGCATCAACATGGTCGCTGCCATACTCCGGATGAGCAGGATTAAAGGGGCCAAGATCCATTCTCCACAATCTGGTACCATCACTGTCCAAAACATCCACTCCTGCAATAACTTCATCTTTTCCGTCATTGTCAATATCATAGGGATATGAAAAGTGTCCGCTTGCATAACCGTCAGTATCAGATATCCAATACCACATTAATTCCAGTCCCTTTTCAGTATACTTGTAGGCTGCGACTTTTTGTTTGCTTGCATGTATTGCGAGAATATCCTGAGGAATGGATTTTCCTCTTAAATTAGCTATTGCAATATGATCCTGCATATAGTAGTTGGAATTACCCCAATATTCATGATCCCTCGGAGCAGCAAAAGGAAGTTCTGCCTGTGCTTTAATCTCTCCTGTCTTTCCGTCAAGTACTACAAGGCAGTTTTTCCCGTCAATTTCCTGGAAAGCTATAACTTCGTTATGACAATCAAGATCAATATCATAAATAGCAAGGGTAAAATTATGGTACTTTTCTTCAACACCGGGGTCATTCGGGTTAAACTTCTCCCAAAGCAGATTGCCATCCCAGTCAAAAGCTTTTATAACCCGTCTGCCGTCATTAAAAAGAAAGTCAATCTTTCCATCCCCTGTAAGGTCTCCCACACTCAATCTGCATTCAGTTACAGGATTATCCGAAAGATCAATGTGTTTGTAAAGCCCTACGCTTCCAAAAAGCATTTCTGCTGATAAAAAGATAAACAGCAACACTGTCTTTATTGATATTTCTTTTATTCCTCTCATAATTTCCTGCTTCCCCTTTATCTACTGCATTGCCCTTGATAACAAAGGAGAATAATGCAATAATCCTGCCATCTTTTTACTGAGAAATTAACCACAAAATCTTATATTTCAAAGAAAATAAACGGAATTTTTTGCCGTATTCACTTTATAAGAAGCATTTTTTTCACTGCTGTAAACTTTTTCCCGGCATTAATTCTATAAATGTAAATACCTGAATTCAAACCTGCTGCATTAAAAAAGACATGGTATGCCCCCGGATCGTAAATTTTGTCAGTGAGAGTCGCTACAATCTGTCCGTTTACATTATATACTTCAACCTTCACGTGTGTACGTTCTGCAACAGAAAATCTTATTGCAGTCTCAGGGTTAAATGGATTGGGATAGTTTTGGCTCAAGCTGAAATCAACAGGTTTTTTGCTGTTTTCAATCACCGGTGTAGCAGAGTATGAATTTGAGAAACATGATGTATTTCCGTGTGCATCAATGGCAATTGCAGTTATATTAGGGCCTGTTACAGAACCCTGATAAGCCCAGTCACCGTTAACATCAGCATTTACTCTGGCTTCAAATA
>JAGGVB010000158.1 GCA_021158245.1 bacterium
ATCAGAAAGTTTCCACCACCCGCCTTTCCACGGAAGAGGGAAATTCACACTCTTTTTATACTCTGACAACCCTTTACCGCCTACGTTTAACTCATTGGGTTCTATATAAATAGGAGATGCAAGATGCGCACTTGCACACTCTGTAAGAAAGCTGATAACATTTTTCCAAAGGCAGGTTTCTGTTGATCCGGGCCAGTAGTTATCAAAAATATAATTATATGATACTCCGGCTTCACCTTTGGCTGTCATATCTTTGATTACATTTGCTCCGAATACTTCCATCCAGTTCCAAAGCCCTGCATCCACATTAACAGCAATAGGATCGTGGTTCGGCGGTACAAAAAACCGTGCGCCTGTGGATCCCATCTGGTGTTTCTCAACCATAACCTGAGGAAACCACTCTAATGAAAATAGTCTTGAGATGACCTGTGTTTCTTTTTGAGAAAGAGTAACAAAATCGCGGTTATCATCGTGCCCCACATACTTATGATATAAACCGGGCATTGAACATCCGTCATATTTTGTATTTTTATACTTTTTATAATGTGCAACAATCATATCCATACCGTCAGGATTATGACACGGGATCATCATATATACCACATTTTTCAGATAATTACGAATTTCAGGATCAGTGCTTGTAATAAGCCTATATGCAATCAGCGGAGCTGCCTGAGACGGCCCGACCTCATTTGAATGCATTGAAAGAGTTGCTATAAAAAACACCCTGCCTTTTGCAACAAGTGCATTTCTTTCGGATTCAGACAGGTTCGGATCTATTGCAAGGCGTTTATTTATCTCCTTCAGCTCATCAAGGCGGTTTATATTCTCCGCATCGGATATAAAAGCGGCATACATGGTTTTTCCGAGAGTGCTCTTGCCGATCGGCACTAATTTAATCATCGGGGATTCAGATTCAAGTTTCTTAAGATAACTTATCATCTCTTCGTACGTCAGCAGCCTGCCGTCATCACCGGGAGTAAATCCGAATTGTTCTAAAGGTGAAGTAACAGCGCCAAAAATACTGGGAGAAACAGTTAGAGCCATGGAAAATAGAATCAGGGTAAAAATCAGTACAAAACTTCTCTGCACTTTCATAAGACGTTCTCCTTTCATTTTAAGCCATTTGACATATTAAAATGACAAAAGGCACAACTTGTACAGTTGCGCCTCCTGCATTTCAATTCTCCCTCCCTCTTTCATAAAAACAAAAGAGGATAAAAGCCGTTATGCATAAGAATACAAATAAAATTTCATAATGTCAAGAATTTTCCTGTAAGGATGAGCATCTAACCTGGATTATTCATAAAAACTCAGAAAAATGCAGATAATGGCTTTAATTACAACAATTTACAGAAAACTCAACTTTTGAACTAAGTTTTTATTAATGTGATGATTTTGAGCTTAATACTCAGTTCTATGAATTATTCAGGCTAAACGAATATTTTTCATCAATACTGACAATTATTTAATATTCATTTCTTCCCGTTTACACAGCAGGATTTGCATAGCAGTACAAACATCCTCCCGGGCATTTGTAATACCAGCCGATATCCCAGCTCTTTGTACATCCGCATAAAGCCCTCTGGCCGCCTGCCTTATCAGTGTTCGCTATCTCTCTGTCAGGGTGGAGGTTTGTTAACAGAAATCCGTCAATACATCGTGACGTTTCAAGAGGTGCGGTAGAACAGAAATGAAGCGTAATACCTTTTCGGATAGCTTTTGCCAAAAGCATATCCGCTTCTCTTTTAATATCATTCTGATTCATGTCAATGATTTTAATACTGTTATCAGTAAGGCGTTTTTCTACCTTAGGATAAACCTGCATCCACGAAAGTACCATGTGACGGATTTCTGCCTTTAAACTCCATTCTGCCACAATATCGAATTTATCAATATTGGAATAGTTTTCCCCGTCCGGAAGAATCAAATGAACAACAGGGTCGAATCTTACCCTTACCCTCTCTGGAGATTTTGCCAATTTTACCACAGATGACAGGCTTTTCAATGTTTCCTCTGCCGTAGGAATCCCCGGTTCAAGAATTGTCCCGCCCATACCAGTCACAGATACGTGGAAAAATAGCTGTTTATAACTTTTAAGAGTGGTAACAAGCTCTGTATTTTTTAACATTCTGACAGGATTTTTAGTCCAGACAACAATTGTGTGAACTTTTTCAGGGGGCAGTTTTTCCTTCAGCAATTTGTTGAATTCCTCAGGAAAATAAGCTGCAAGATCAACCCTTCTGCTTGCAGAAATCACATATTTTAATTTTGATTTTGGCATTTTCCGGACAAATTTCTATTTTTTGGACAATATATCCGCTGCTTCAAAAAAAACATCCTGAACAGATATGGCATTCATACATTTTAAATCGTCACAGAAATCCCTGCCGCACCTGCTGCACTGCAGGGTTTTGTGGATAAATCTGTGCCCGTTTCCTCTTTGATACGGGAACCATATCTCCGGCTCTCCCGGACCGAAAATGCCGATTGTCGGAATATTAAGTGCAGGGGCAACATGCATTGGCCCGCAGTCATTGGATATAAAAAGAGAAAACTGTTTAATTACAGCCATTAATTTCCTTATACTTAAAACTTCCGGTATTTTAACCGGAATGGAATAGTCAGATATAATTTTTTTTACGTAATCCAAATCTTCAGGCCCTGCTGTAAAAAATATCTCCGCACCCAGCTCATGCTTCAGCATTTTAGCAAGTTCAGCAAATCTGCCGGCAGGCCACATTTTTGCAGGCCATGTAGCGCCTGCATGAATGCCGATAATCGGTTTTTCCATATTATATCCCATGGAGAGGATATATTTTTCCGCCCATGCCTCTTCCTGATCTGTGACAAAAAGTCCGGGCATTGCATGATTCGGTTCGATTCCGAGGGGCCTTAAATAGTTAAGATGGAATTCAATGGAAGAGAGTTTCATGCCACTGTTATTAATCCTGTGAGTATAAAGTACGCGTCTGCCCCTGAAATCCCCCCCTATTCTTATTTTTGCACCGGTTAAAAAGGACAGCAGAGCTGTACGCGGATTGCCAAAAAGATCTATACTGATATCAAATTTTTTCCGCAGCAGTTTTGAAATAATTTTAGACTGATTTACCGGATTGTTCAAATCAAAAGAGAGCACCTCATCAATATCTGCATGATTAAAAAGAAGCTGGTCATAGGGCCGAGCTGTAAGATAATAAATTTTAGCTTCGGGGTATTCCACACGCAAATTTTGAACTAAAGGAAGCGTCAGAATAACATCTCCCATAAATTTCAATCTTGACACGAGAATATTTTGAACTTCTTTCAAACCGGCCTCTCTTTATGTGTTAAATTCTATTGATTAAAGTAATAAAATTAAACATAATAATCAAGTTATTAACACTTGACTAAAACCCGTTTATTTTGTAAATTTTATTATATCTTAAACAAGGAGGAAATCATGAAAGCAAAATATATTCCTGCTTTGGCAGCAGCATTTTTTCTGTTTTTCCTGCCGCCGTGTTCAGCACAGTACCAAATGGGACAGACAGGGCTTGGCCTTTATGCAGGGATGGAAAAACTTGTAGGAGGGGCTTATGATCACAGCAACATAAGTTACTTTGAAGGGTTCTCTCTTAAATATTCCTTTTCTTCTCTTGTTACAAGCCAAATATCTATTTCAGCAGGATGGGTACGCCCCCGTGATCCTGACTCCCACTTTAATGTTATGGAGAATGCTCCCTACAAAACTTATATCTTTCCCTGGGATGTAAATTTAAGGCTTAATTTACTCCGTGGTAAAAAAATAGTCCCCTATATCGGCACAGGCGCAGGCCTTACATACTGGGATCTCAGAAAAATTGACAAAAACAGTAAATGGTTTCCGATTCCTCCTGAGGGGAAATCTGAAACATCCCTTCAGACAAACATTACATTTGCCGCTCTTGCAGGGATTGAACTATTTCTTTCCGAAAGAGTCGGGCTCGATATCGGCGTTAAATACTCTCATCTTCTTGATCAGACTCTTGATAACATCGGAACAAGCTTTCTTGGAAAAGGCAAGGATATTAACAGCGGATTTATTTCAGGATTCGTATCCCTTACTCTTTTCTTTAATCCGGATAAAGACAGTGACAACGACGGAATCCCGGATAAAAAAGACCTGGCCCCCTTTGCAAAAGAAGACTTTGACAATTTCCAGGATGAGGACGGAGCTCCTGATCTTGACAATGACAAAGACGGCATACCGGATGTAAAAGACAAAGCACCCAACATACCTGAAGATATTGACGGCTTTCAGGATAGCGACGGTGTTCCTGATCTTGACAATGACAATGACGGCATTCCTGACTTAAAAGATAAATGCCCGAATAAAGCCGAAGATATTGACGGTTTCCAGGATGAAGACGGATGCCCTGATCTTGACAATGATAATGACGGTATCCCGGATACAAAAGATCAATGCCCTGATAAACCTGAGACGATCAACGGTTATAAAGATAACGACGGATGCCCTGATACAAAGCCGGAATCGGTTGTTCCTGAAAAAGGGAGCGTATTAATCCTCCCTGAAATCACATTTACATTTGCCAGCGCAAATCTTACAAACCGCGCAAAATTAAAATTAGACGAACTGGCAGATGCACTGATTAAAGACCATTCAATCAAACTGGAAATAAGAGGATTTACAGACAGTATAGGAAGAGCATCATCAAATATTCGTCTCTCAAAGAAAAGGGCTGATTCTGTCAGGGAATATCTTTCTTCAAAAGGAGTTTTGTACAAACAGATGAAAACTGCAGGATATGGCGAGGCTAATCCGATTGCATCCAATTCCACAAAAGAGGGAAGAGCCAAAAACCGCAGAATTGAGTTTGTAAGGATTGATTAACCGGAAAACAGCAAAACAGTTATAAAGTTGAAAGTTGTAAAGTAGAAAGTAATCAAGTAGAAAGTTATAAAGTATAAAGTTATAAGTAGAAAGCAATCAAGTTGAAAGTTGTAAAGTAGGGAGTAATCAAGTAAGAAGTTTTAAAGTATAGAATTGTTAAAGTTGAAATTTGACTTTACAACTTTATAACTTTACAAACTTTACAAACTTTATAACTTTCTACTTTACAGACTTTATAACTTTCTACTCCCAATCTATCTTTCCCCTTGCATAATTCGCTTATACTTATTATATTAGCTAAATTTTATCTTAATAACAACAATAACCAACGGAGGGTAACAATGAAATCCCAACTCATTATTCCGCAAGGGTACAAACCTGCCCTGGGACTCAAAGAGACTGAAAAAGCAATCAGAGAGATTAAAGAATTCTTTCAGACTAATATTGCTTTTGAATTAAATCTGGTGCGTGTAACAGCGCCTCTCTTTGTACGTGCTAATACCGGAATTAATGATACCCTCAATAGTGTGGAAAGGCCTGTATCCTTTCCCATAAAAGAGCTGGGAGATTTAAAAGCTGAAATAGTGCATTCTCTTGCAAAATGGAAAAGACTAATGCTTGCTCAATACGGGTTCGACACAGGTGAAGGCCTGTACACAGATATGAACGCAATACGCGCAGATGAAGATCTCGACAACCTGCATTCGCTTTATGTTGATCAGTGGGACTGGGAGAAAGTAATATCCCCTGATGACAGGAATCTCTCTTTTTTAAAAACAATCGCAAAAAAAATATACAGTGTTATTGTACGAACAGAAAAATACATCTGCTACAGGAACGAATCCTTAACGCGGTTCTTACCTGAAGAGATCACGTTTATTCACACTGAACAACTTGAAGAAGATTATCCCGATCTTCTTCCGCAGCAGCGGGAGTATGAAGCGTGTAAAAAATACGGCGCTGTCTTCCTAATCGGCATAGGAAACTCTTTAAAGAACGGCAAGCCCCACGATGGAAGAGCAGCGGACTACGACGACTGGTCTACACCGAATGACGCTGGATATACCGGGCTGAATGGAGATATAATTGTCTACAATCCTGTGCTTGACAGAAATTTCGAACTCTCTTCAATGGGAATTCGTGTTGACAAAGAAGCTCTTTTAAAACAATTGGAAATAAAAGGAGAGCAAGATAAGGCAAACCTGTTTTTTCATAAACAATTAATTGACGGCAAGCTCACATCTTCAATCGGCGGAGGTATAGGACAATCCAGGCTATGTATGCTTTTCCTGCATAAGGCCCATATAGGAGAGATTCAATGCAGTATCTGGCCTGATGATATGGTGCATGAATGCAGAGAAAACAACATTTTTTTATTATAGTCCCTGTAATGGCGATGCATTCTTATTAGAAACAGCAAATCTTTGGTGATACTAATAACCTGCATCGCCATTACATTTTGCCCCTATCTATTTAAAAATTCATTGAATTTTTAAATATTTTTATTACATTATTTCTATGCGGACAATTACCCTTAAATCTGCACATCCTGTATGGGAAAAACCCCATATTTTTTTAACCATTCTCCTTAAGGAGGGAAAAATGAAAAAAGTAATGCCTATGTTAATTCTAACAATTTTAATTTCTGCATGTTCATTAATCAGCAAATCTGACTTTACTATTAACGGCAAAATCAACGGGCTGAATGAGGGCAAAATTATTCTTACCAAATGGGGAGGTAAAACAGGCTATACCAGAATTAAAATTGATTCAACGGAAATAAAGGACGGGCAATTTACTTTAAAAGGAAATATTGGAGAGCCGCAATTGGCACTTCTTTCTTTCGGGCCGAAACAAGGTATAGCTTTTTTTCTTGAACCTGGCGAAATCACAATATCGGCCGATAGAGACAGCCTTAATAATGCAGTAATTACCGGGTCAAAATCGAATATTTTACTTGTAAAATGCAATAAAAGGCTTGATGTTTTTAAAAAGAAACAGGACGAACTTGTAAAACAATATAGAGCTGCTGCCCAAAAGAATGACAAGAAAACCATAGAGAAAATCATTAAACAATGGGACGGTATTGATGAGCAACAGAATGAGGAAGTTAAAAAAATAATTGCTGATAATAAAGACAATATTATGGGCCCATATTTCATTGACAGATATTTTAGCGTCATGTCTCCTCTTGATGAACTTGAAACTTTTTTGAATGGAATTGATCCGTCATTAAATGATACCAAATATTACAAATCATTAAGCAATCGCGTCAACCTGCTTAAAAAGGTGCAAGTAGGCCAGCCTGCACCTGATTTCACACAGAACGACCCTGACGGGAATCCAATATCACTCTCTTCATTTAAAGGGAAATATGTACTTGTTGATTTCTGGGCAAGCTGGTGTAGCCCCTGTATAAGAGAAGTCCCGAATGTTGTTAAGGCATATCAGACATATCGCAAAAAAGGTTTTGAGGTTTTCGGAGTATCTTTTGATAATAAACGTGATAAATGGATAGATGCAGTTAAAAAATATCATATGTCATGGAAGCAGGTATCAGAGCTAAAGGGTTTTAATAACTCTGCAGGGCTGTTGTATGGAGTCAATGCAATTCCCCACACTTTATTGATTGATAATAATGGGATCATTATTGCTCAGGATTTGAGAGGTGAAGGTTTAAACAAAAAACTTGCAGAAATATTTAAATAGGGAACAGCTATGGAGCTGTATAAAAATTAATTTATAATACAACTCACTTCTGCATTGTTATTTGTCAAAGTATTTTGCTGAACAGCTTAATCCTTAAATATTAAGGAGATAAGTATGAGAAAGATTAATAAACATTTCCTGCAGATACTTGAGGTTGAGATGGAAGACCTGCAGGAAGATCTGAACGATATGATTTCCATAGGCAGAGATCAGCTTAACAGCGGAGAAATAACAGAACGGGTTTATATGTCAAATACCTCCCTTTTCCAGAATGAAAAATTAGGAATTGTTGAATTCATACATATAATAAAAACAACAATTCCAGACAATTTTGAATCTCTGGAAGAACTTATTTCTTATCTGAAAAAAGAACTTAGAACTTTGATAAAAGGGGAAGGAATTGCACCGGCTATCAAAATATTCATTGAGCGCAAAATGCTTAAAGTAACAAAATATGTCAGTAAGTAATGACAATCTTACCCTTTTTTAGAAACAATGTGGATAAACTTGAGAAGGTAAAAAAAGGAATTGCCGAATTTACATAAAAAATATAATATCTATCAATTCAGGAGTTTCAGGTGATTTACATTACTAATTCAAATAATTATAAAACAAAACCCGGAAAAATTTCCATACTCGCAAGGCTTAAACCTTCCCTGGTTTTTTATCCCAAGCTGATTAAAATCGTTATTGACGCGTCAGCGATTGCCAGGAAAGGCAAGTATGATGGTAACGAATGGGTCAAATCCAGCTACAGGACAATCAAAGCAATGGAATCCGCAGGAGCTATTTTTGAGATTAACAATCTGGACATAGTAAAAAACCTCGATTCCCCTTGTGTTTTTCTCGCTAATCACATGAGCACTCTTGAAACATTTGCTCTTCCATGTTTAATTCAGCCTTTTCGTCAGGTAACATACGTAATTAAGGAAGGGCTTACTCGTTATCCTGTATTCAAACATGTAATGACTGCACGGAATCCGATAGTTGTGACAAGAGATAATCCGAGGGCTGATTTTAAAACCGTGATCAAAGAAGGCATTGAGAAGTTAAATAACGGTATTTCTATTATTGTTTTCCCACAGACAACAAGGCACATTGAATTCAACCCGTCTCAATTCAATTCAATAGGCATCAAGCTTGCTCTAAAGGCAAAAGTACCTGTTGTGCCCGTTGCACTTAAAACAAACGCCTGGGGTAATGGTAAAATAATTAAAGACTTTGGAAAGATAGATCCATCGCAGAAAATTTTTATTGAATTCGGAGAGCCTATTTCTGTTTCAGGGAATGGAAGGGATGCTCACAAAAAAGTAATAGCATTTATTGAAAAACATTTACTGGATTGGAAATAAAATACGTCCGGAAGAATCCATTCCTCCGGACGTAGCACAAACAATTAAAGCCCTGTAATATTACCCTATAGATTTGTCCGGGTATGTTAAGATACTGCTGCAACGCTCTTTTCATTTGATGTCTGAGAGACTTCACGCATATGCGGACGTGATCCTGATGTATTGTTTTCACGATCTCTCGTCATTGTTACATTCCCCTGGAAAAAGGCTTTGTCAGATACGAGTACGGCTGGTGCATGAATGTCGCCTACATACTTTCCTGAATCTCTTATCTCCACCTTATCACTGGCAGTTAACTTACCTTCGAACTCACCTTCAACAATCACATTCACCGCCTTTGCTTCGCCTTTAAACTTGCCGGATCTGCCGATAATCAGAAGGGCGGAAAGTTCAATAGTACCTTCCAGCTCTCCGTTGAGATAGTAATTATGAGTGCCTTGCACATCTCCGACAAGTTTAATTCCTTCGAATACAACGGTTGTATTCATCTTTTTTGCCTTTTCCAATGCTTTTTGATCAAAATCCATTTTGCGACCTCCTCTTAATATAATACAAGCAATTAATTGTCATCCGGAGCTTACCCTCCTGTCCTTAATTGCATAAAAAGCAAACCTCATGCCATGAACCGCCATCACAACTATTTTGTAACATACTGTTTATTATGTCTTTATACGTTTCAAACTTTATGAATTATGCAAAGCAGGGACAGATACCAGGTAACTTTTACCTTCCCACCGGTTAATTTTTAATTGGTTAAATTTTCTATACTGTAACATCAATAACAACTCCGGGCCCTTCAGGATCGCTGTTTTTATTTTCATTTTTTATCTTGACTTCATTTTTTTTAACAGTATCTCCGAATTCCCTTTCATACCTGTCTTCATTGCGGTTCAGCCCGTCTTTCTGTTTATTTTCCTTCTCCTCTTCATCCTTTTCAGAATGTTTATTATCCTTATTGCTGTTTCGTTCTATTTCATGATAAGAACCCGCTGTACGTTTGGTAATACTGGAGCCGGTGAGGCTTCTCACCGGTGCATCAAGATGTGACGGTTCAATATGATCGGTCATTTGATCCTCTTCCCAATCAATCTTTCAATGCTGTTTCCATGGCACTTCTTAATTTAATCAAAGCCTGAGTATGAATTTGTGAAACTCTGGACTCAGACACTTTAAGGACTACTGCAATCTCTTTCATTGTCATCTCTTCATAGTAGTACAGGGCAATTGTTAAGCGTTCATTTTTAGGAAGATTTTGTATCGCCTGTACCAATATTTTTTTCACTTCATGCTGTTCAACATTAATTCTGTTCTCACGGGAGTAAGTTTGAGATGCAAGATTGGTGGCAATTCTTCCTTCGTCCCGTCCGTCAACAATATCGGAAAGTGATAAGAACCTGATTGGGCTTAAATTACCGAGAATTGCTCTGTATTTTGAAATTTCTATCCTAAGTTCGGAAGCTATCTCGTCCTCACTCGGACTGCGCTGCAATTTCTTCTCAAGGAGTTGGACAGCCTTCTGAACTTCCTTGACTTTTGCCCTCATTGTCCGAGGCAAAAAATCATAGGAACGTAGCTCATCAAGGATTGCCCCTTTGATTCTCGGAACTGCAAAAGTTTCAAATTTAATACCTCTATACGGATCAAACCTGTCTACAGCATCTATAAGTCCGATTATTCCTGTGTTCTCAAGATCCTCCAAAGAAAGATATGAAGGCAGATGAGAAAACATTCTTGCTATTACAAATTTGACCAGCCCGAGATACTGTACAACTATCTCTTTTTTTAACGCTTCATCTTTTGTGTTAATATATCTGTTCCACATGCCTGAAACTTCATTTTTTTTCTCTGTTTCCACCGCTGATCTCATTGAATATCGTCACCCCTCTCCTTATGCTCTGCAGTTTCCTGATTTTTTGATATCTTTTTTATTTCTTTTCCCATATTTCTTTCTTTTTTACTCTGAGAATAATAAGTAGTAAAAAATACCATTGCAACTACAAGGCCTCCTGCATAGGTCACAAAGAATGCAATAAAACTCCTCCCTAATGCAGGTAAAATCCTTACTCCTTTCAGCATCCCAAGGCAGAAAACAACTGTACTTATTGCAAGTGAGATTGCATAAAGAAACCGCTTCATGACATAATTCCTCTTGCGATCTTTTTTATACACTGTGCCGCTTTTGCTTCAGGATAAACTCTTAACAGGGGTTTCTGCATGGTTATTGCTTCTTTTACACTGCGGTCTTCCTGTATAAATCCTAAAAATTTAATTTCCGCACCAAGAAAATGCTCAACCACAAGAGAAAACCTCTCATATACTTCTTCAGCTTCCTCTTGTGAATCAACAAAATTAACAACTACATTAAACAGTATCCCATCCCTAATATTATTTAAAACTTTTATCATTGCATACCCGTCACTGACAGCAGCAGGTTCCGGTGTGATAATCACTATAAGGTCATCTGCAAGCAGGGAAAAATCAATTATAGTCTGCGACAGGCTGGCACTTGTATCAATCACAACAAAATCATAACTTGATTTGTATCTGTAAATTTGATGAAAAAATTCTTCTTTGATGTATTCTTCAGACATATCAAAAGTTTCCGATCCTGAAGGAGCGGAAATAATGTTTACACCTGACTCTTCTGTAACCTGCAGTTGATTAAGGCGCTTTTCCCCTGATATCACATCTGCAAGAGTCCCTTTTTCCGGGCCACCTGACAGAATATGTATATTTGAAAAATGGGTATCAGCATCAAAAAGAGCCACTTGTCTGCCCGATTCTCTTAGTGCAATTGAAAGATTAAGAGACAAGTTTGATTTCCCCACTCCCCCCTTGCCTGATACAATTGTAATAACTCTGGCATTTTCCAGACTGCTCTGTCTGGCCATTTTCCTTATATTGGCCAACTGATCTTCTCGTACCATTTTACACTGTCTCCAATATCAGCCGTGAAAGCTTGTCCCCTTTTGCCAGTTCAATATCATCAGGTATTGTCTGGCCATTTGTGATATATGAGACAGGGTTATCAATTTCCGAACTAATGTTGAGCAGACTCCCTATCGCTACTGTCTCATCTGTCTTTGTTATAATGACCCTGTTTATATTCAGGATTCCAAAACGCCGAATTGTTTCGAGTAAATCCATATATCTTATATTAGCAGGAATTACAAGATGAATTTCGTCCGGCTGTGCACAATCCATAAACTCTTTTAATTCGACAAGAAATTTTCTATCCTTGGGGCTTCTGCCTGCAGTATCAATAAAAACAAGATCTTTGTCTTGCTGAGCCTTAAGAGAAGCTAAAAGTTCTTCAGGGGAATAAACAGCACTGATTGGAAGATGGGCAATACCCGCAAACGTGTTTAAATGTTCAATTGCACTCATTCTGTAGGTGTCTGCAGAAATCAATGCAACTTTTTTATTAAATACAAATTTGCTGTTTGCTGCCAATTTTGCGAGTGTTGTTGTTTTTCCTACACCAGTAGGTCCTACCAATGCGATTATCTTTGTTTTTCCCTTCTTGCATGTAATAGGTCCGGCAGTTTTTATCATGGACCCCATTGTTTTTCTGATAGCAGAAATCAGCTTCTTTGTATTGTGGACATTATCAACAGGCATGGATGAGGCTGCACGCTCAACAACCATCTTTGCAATATGTTTTTCAACGCCTCGTTCTATCAATGCCATTACCTGTTCCGCATATGGTGCAGGCATATCAGCAAATTCTTTTATAGACAGATCATTCAGAAGGGATGCTTTTCCTGTCACAGACCTGACAAGCGAACGAAGGTCCTTCAGCTCTTCCTGCATGTTTCTTATTGTTTCATCATGAACGGGATTCCGTGCAGATTCATGAACAGGTGAAGGCCGTCGGGTTCTTTTTTCGGGAACAGGTTTAACCCATGGTGCGGCATCCGTATCAGAATCATAAATCCCTTTTGATACAATTCCATTCTGCTTATGGTCAGGATTTTTATCCTGTTCAATTTTTGATTTAAGCAGGTCAGTAAACCCTGCAGGCGGCTTTAAATTTGATTGCGCACTGCTGCCACGCAATCTGCTTTTATCCGTATTTTTATCTTTAAAATAGGACAGATTACTCATTTTCATTCTTCTTTCATTTGCTTTGTGCCCTGCACTCGACTGTTCCGAAACATCTACTGCAGCAACTACTTCTACTTTTTCTTTCTTCATCATATCAAAAAATCCTGAATGTTCAATCTTTCCGG
Organism: bacterium; assembly: GCA_021158245.1. Classification (NCBI taxonomy): domain Bacteria; species bacterium. The sequence goes on from JAGGVB010000158.1 coordinate 13,167, forward strand.
ATTTAAGAATAACAGCCTCGTCGCCCAAATCTTCCCTGACCATCTGCAGGGCTTCCCGCATTGTTGAAGCACGAAACCTCTTAACTTTCATCAGTTATCCTCACACTACCAATGGATTCTATCTCAACCGCAGGTGGAATCTCTGCAAAAGAGATAACAATTAAATTCGGGAAACTTGTTTCAGTTAACCTTCTTAAATACAATCTTATGCCAGGCGAAGTTATCATAACCGGCTGAATACCCACACCAAGCACTTTCTCAATCTGGCTCTGCAGTTCCATGTAAAACTTTTGAAGCAGTTCAGGTGGAATAACCGCCTGATCAATCCGGCCGGACGCCCCGCTCTTTGCTATCTCCTGAACAGCAGAAATGAACAGCTGCTCAATCCCTGTATCAAGGGTAATTGCCTGAAGGACACCTGCATCATTAAGATAGGGCTTTGTAATAATTTCGCCCATTGACTGCCTGACATACTCAGTTAACAAGTCGCTGTCCTTGGTCATTACCGCATAATCAGATAAAATTTCCAGAATTGCAAAAAGGTTCCTTATTGAAACTCTCTCCTTAAGAAGATTCTGTAAAACTCTTTCCACAACCCCGAGGGAAAGAAGATTTGGTACAAGCTCCTCTACAAGAACAGGCTGCTCTTTCTTTAGATTTTCAAGTAAATTATTAACTTCCTGTCTGCCAATTAATTTATGTGCATTAGATTTTATTACTTCAAGAAGGTGAGTGGTAAGTACTGCAACCGGCTCTACAACTGTGTATCCGATAAGTTCCGCTTTTTCCCTTTCCATGTCAGAAATCCATACTGCAGGAAGCCCGAAAGCAGGCTCAGTTACTCTTACTCCCTCAACATTATCGCTGTCTTCCACAGTTCCGGGATTGAGCGCCAGGAAACGCCCGAGCATTAACTCACCACGTGCTGCTTCTGACCCTCTGATAAGAACCATGTACTCATTAGCCTTTAATTGTATATTATCTCTGATTCGGATAGGCGGTACAATAATTCCGATTTCAGATGCACACTGTCTTCTAAGCTGAGTTATTCTAACCAGCAAATCACCTCCCTGTTCCGTATCAACGAGAGGGATTAATCCATAGCCTATCTCCAGTTCAAGAGGGTCAACTCTTAAAAAATTCTCTACTTCTTCGCCCTCTTCGGGAAGCTGTTTAACCTCCTCAGGTACTTCCTCTTCTACTGCCTCTTCTTCGCCTTTCGAAATAAATCCGATAGCACCGGTAACTGTTCCAAGTACAAGGAAAGGAACCAATGGCAGACCCGGAATTAATCCAAAAGCTACAAGTACTCCGGAAACAATGAAGACTGCTCTCGGACTGTGGAAAATCTGATTTGATATGTCCCTGCCGAAATTGCTCTCCGTAGCAGTCCTGGTCACTACAAGTCCTGCTGCAGTGGAAATTATAAGTGCCGGAATCTGAGAGACCAAACCATCCCCAACAGTAAGCCGCGTATAAGTTTTAACTGCCTCTCCTACAGCCATGTGGTTCTGAACAACACCTATTACAAGGCCGCCGAGAATATTAAGTAAAGTAATAATGAGGCCTGCAATTGCATCCCCTCTTACAAATTTACTCGCACCATCCATTGACCCGTAAAAATCTGCTTCCTGTGTAATTTCCTTCCTTCTTTTTCTTGCTTCAGATTCATCAATCAACCCGGCATTTAAATCGGCATCTATTGCCATCTGTTTTCCGGGCATTGAATCAAGGGTAAAACGTGCTGCTACTTCTGCTACTCTTCCTGCACCTTTTGTAATAACAACAAAATTTATAATTACAAGAATTAAAAATATTATCATTCCAACTACATAATTGCCTTTTACAACAAAATCTCCGAATGCAAGTATAATCTTGCCTGCATAAGCTTGCCCCAGAATCAACCTTGTGGATGCAACGTTTAGAGAAAGCCTGAAAAGTGTAACTATTAAAAGCAGCCCGGGAAAAACAGAAAACTCAAGAGGATGGCTTATATACATGGAAACCATAAGAATCAAAAGGCCAATTGCGAGGTTTAATGCAATTAAGAGGTCCATTACAGGAGACGGTAACGGAAAAATCATAACCATCAGGATGATTATAACTCCAAGTGCAAGAAAAACATCGCTATGATTTAAAAGTTTACTGTTCATTGCCATAGATTTTCACCTACTCCCTGTCCTGAAATTCCCATGCCTTTTTTCCCAAGTTTATAAACGTATGCGAGAAGCTCAGCAACTGCTTTGTAAAGATCCACAGGAATAACATCTCCCACTTCAGTTGATTTGAAAAGTGTTCTTGCAAGCGGTTTGTTTTCAATAACGGGTACATTGTTTTCATGCGCTACTTCTTTAATCTTTTCTGCTACAAGGCGCGCACCTTTTGCAACTACAACAGGTGCATCCATATCTTCAGGGTCATATTTTAACGCTACAGCTAAATGCGTAGGGTTAGTAACAACTACATTGGCATCCGGCACATCGGACAGCATCCTCTGCCTCGCCTGCTTCATCTGTATACTTCTAATACGGGCTTTGACCTGAGGGTCCCCCTCCGTACGTTTGAACTCTTCCTTAATTTCCTGTTTCGTCATCTTCAACTTTTTCTCATGTTCATATCTCTGATATGCAAAATCCAAAACAGCAAGAACTATAAGGGCAAACCCGATTCTCACAAGAAGCTTAAAACTGACACTTGCAATAAAACTGATTATCTGCCCTGTGTTTTGATCAACGAGATACGGAAAATTCGTCAATTCGGCCTTAAGCGTCAAAAATCCTATAAATCCTACAATCAGAAGTTTTATTATTCCTTTGACAACTTCCATAAAAGAACGCATTGATAAAAGCCGCTTCATCCCCTTACCCGGGCTGATTTTCTCCCATTTGGGTGTTAAGGGCTCTGCTGAGAACACAAGGCCGCCCTGGGCGATATTAGCTCCAACGCCCCCGAGCATAATAAGCAGTGCAATCGGCCCGACAACTGATGCCATAAAAACCATACCGCCTATTGCAAGATTCGGCACAGCCTTGGTTGTTATTGTTATTGTTCCAAGATGCATAAATGTATATCTCATCAGCCATGTCAATTTCTCAAGCAATGGTTTACTGAAAAAATTCAGAGCAACCATACTCATCAGCAGCACAACAGCAGAATTCACCTCGGGGCTTCTGGCAACCTGTCCTCGTTTTCTCGCTTCCTCCCGCTTTTGCGGGGTAGCCTGTTCAGTACGTTCCTGGAATGATTCCTCTGCCATGCAATTTTCTCCTCAAAACAGCAGATGGACAAGTGCTACAAAATCATGTTGAAAACCTGCCCAAAGATTTCTGAATATGTGCTGAAAAAGCGTTATTGTTGCAAGTAACGCCAAAAAGCCCACACCGATTTTAAGAGGAAGCCCCACAATAAAAATATTCATCTGTGGAACCGTTCTCGCAAGTATACCGAGCGCTGCATTACTCAACAGCAATGAAGATATGACAGGCGCCCCGATTTTAACTGCAGACACAAAAATCCCGGAGGCCATATTTGCTATCTGCCCTACTATTCCACTGTGATAAACAGCCATATTAATTGGTACAACAGAATAACTTAATTCAAGCCCTCTCAATAAAAAATGGTGCCCGTTTATAGAAAGATATATGAGCATTGCAATCATAGTCTGGAACTCTGCAATCAGGGAAAGCTGCGCCTGATATGCGGGATCTACAACTTTTGCTACTCCAAATCCCATTTGCACGCCTATTATCTCTCCTGCAATCTGAATACCTACAAAAAGAAACTTTGTAGTAAATCCCAAAGCAAGCCCAACCGCAATCTCCTTTATTACTGCTATAGAATAATGAATAAAATCATAGATAACCGGAGCAGAGCCGCCGCCTGCTATTGAAAGCACAAAAATTGACAGCAGGGCTGAAATTCCAACCCTTGTCTGAGCCGGTATTGTTCTGCTGCCCATCACAGGCATTAAAAACATAAAAGCCGAAACGCGGGCAAAGCAAAGGGTAAACAATTCAATATTTTTCCAGACAATTTCCATTATTTCTTTAATTCCCTTAATGTGCAACTGCAGGTATCATGCTGTACAGCTTTATAGTAAATCCGAGAAGCATACGCAATATCCAGGGCAAAAATATAACAAGAGCGCCGGCAACTGCCAGTATCTTTGGGATAAAAGTTAAAGTCATTTCATGTATTGATGTTGCAGCCTGAAAAATCCCCACCCCCAATCCTACAATTAATCCTGCAATCAAGAGAGGTGCTGCAACAATAATCAAGGTGTATAAAGCCTGATACGCTATTGAAATTACAAAATCAGTAGTCATTGACAAATCCTGTTATTTAAACCCGGCCACTATTGATCCGACAATAAGATTCCAACCGTCGACCAATACAAAAAGGATCAGCTTAAACGGCAAAGATATCATCATCGGAGGCAACATCATCATTCCCATTGACAGAAGCACACTTGAAATAACCATATCAAGTACCAGAAAAGGAATGTATATTAAAAATCCTATTTGGAATGCTATTCTCAGTTCACTTATTACAAAAGCAGGAACCAGCACAAGAATAGAAATATCCTCAGCAGACTTCGGCTTTACGCCTTTTGAAAGGCTTACCATGAGTGCGAGATCCTTTTCTCTCGTCTGTTTTAGCATAAAGTCTTTTACCGGAGCTTCTGCATTTTTTAATGCCTCTGCCTGGGATATTTTTCCATTCAGATAAGGCTGCAACGCTTCATCATTTATCTTTTTACCTGTAGGCGCCATAACAAACATTGTAAGAAAAAGAGCAAGCCCTACAATAACCTGGTTAGGAGGAGCCTGCTGTGTTGCCAGAGCGTGCCGCAGAAAAGAAAATATTATAACTATCCGCGTAAAAGATGTCATTAACACAAGTATTCCGGGCGCAAGTGAAAGTACTGTAAGCAATAACACAATCTGAAGAGTTACTGCAATATCCTTCGGGCTATGTGCCTGGTCAACACCTACTGTAATTTTCGGAAGTATTGTCTGAGCATTAATAACAACAGGGATAATAAAAACCATAATTATTACAATAAATAATATTGTTCTGACTCCGCCCTTTCCGCTCCTTTTCACAGCTTCCTCCTTTTCAGCATATTCGAGAACAGCAATTTGAAGGAACGGGCATCTTCGATTTCCCTGTTTTCATTCAACACATCTTTCTCTTCATCAATATTAAGTTCTGCAAGTTTTGTAATAGCGGAATCTGTAACACCTATGACCAATCTTTTATCCTGGACATCAACTATATATATCGCCTTCTTAGGGCTGAAGAGCTTTGAGCCTACTACATTTACAGGTATGGAACCTGAGGACTGGTTTTTGTTAACAAATCTCTTAAGAAAAACAGCAAGTATATAAACAACGGCAAGAATTACAAGTAAGGCAAGTATGGTTTTAACAAAAGCTCCCCCGAAACTATCCGGCTGATTCTGAAAAGCAGAATCAGATAAAGAACTCCCTGTACCGGCATTTAAAGTATCATTTCCGGCAACTTTTGCAATTCCAGCCCGTACAAAATTAACAGGCTGAACTGCAATTAAAAAAAGAAAAAATTCCATTCGTATCTGTTTCAAAGTCATAACAGCATCCTGCTGTTTATTGTAAATTCTCCAGTTTCTCATTCGGCCCTATAAGTGCAGATATTCTAACACCGAAATTTTGATCGATAACTACTACTTCACCTTCAGCGAACTTTCTATTATTCACGTATACATCTACAGGTTCGCCGGAGAACTTGTTAAGTTCTATTACAGCACCGGGGCCAAGGCCCAGTATATCCTTAACCAGCATGCGTACACGACCTAGTTCCACTGCTACAGGAAGCTCAAGATCCATCAACATGCTGATATTATTGGGCCCGGATACAGTCCCGGCTTCCGTACCGATCGGGGCGAATTGACTGGCCTTAACATCAACTTTTTTCTCTTCTTCTTTTTCGCCGTTACTCACTTGATTCCTCCATTATCAACTCAACTATGCATATAATTCTTCGATATTGTTTCAACATTTTTCTCAAGATTTCAATTAGAGTCTTCCTGACCATTATTCCTTACGCCCAGTTAATTTTCTATCCCCGTTCTTCCTTTTTCCCGTGAATACGTTTTTTCAATGCATTCTCAATCACACCTGAGAATGGGATAACTTCATCAACACTCACTGCGACTTTATCGCCTTTGGTGCCGACATGCCCACGGAAACGAAGCCTATCTTCAACATGTATCTCAACCGGATCATCAATCTCCGAATCAAGTATTATAACATCATCTTTCTCAAGATCTAAAATATCCTTTAACAGCAGATCGGTTTTACCGAGATTAACAGTAAGAAGGACTTCTGAATTTTTTAACGTACTCTCAACCTTTTTTGCATCATTTTCAGTTTTTTCTTTTAATGTGGGTCCAAGCCAGTTATCTGCAGAGAGTTTCTCAATTATGGGATCAAGTACATAATATGGGAAACAGATATTAACCGGAAATGTAGCGTTGCGCACGCTGATTTCCAGAAACATTACAACAGTTGTCTCACTTGCAGGGGCAACCTGTGCGAACTGCGGATTTTCCTCAAATCCGATTACTTTTGTTTTAAGAGGAGTTGCCTTTTCCCATGCTTCTGTATAGAGCTGCATAAACCTGTTTATAATTTTACTTGATACATTCTGTTCAATAGCAGATAACGGCCTTACTTCCCCTGAATGTTTGCCCTCTCCTCCAAACAGCCTTTCAATAGTCATAAGGACAAATTCCGGGCCAACCTCAATTATTCCTTTTCCCTTATAATCTTCCAGTTCAAAAATCCATATACAGCCGGGATTTGACATGGCTAGTGTAAATTCAAGGAACGTAACCTGGTCAATGGAGAGAAGATGGACATCAACCATTGTCCTGAGCAAAGTTGTAAGATATGTTGCAAGTATACGGGAAAATCCTTCATGAATAGTACGCAAATTTCTCATCTGGTCTTTTGTCACTCTATTTGGATGCTTAAAATCGTAAAGATATGTATTTTCACGCATTTCACTCTGATGAGCAAAACTCTGTTTTTTATTCTCGTTTGGTACATTGTTTAACAGAGCATCTATCTCTTCTTGTGATAAGACTTCAGCCACGATAAGACTCCTTATTGCAGGACATATTTTGTAAAATAAACATGAATACCCGATGAACACTCAAGAACTTTTTGTGCTACAGCAACCATCTCCCCTCTGATAACATCTCTGTTTTTATTCTCTCCAAACCATTCAAAAGTTCTCCTGCCTAATACAGAAATCAACTTATCCTTTAAAATAGGTTCCCGTTTTTTTATTAACTCCTCTTTTGATTTATCATCAAAAGCAAAAACAGCTGATAAAACAAAAAAATGCTTCCCGTTTGAATTTGCCGGATTTATTACAAAATCAGATAAAGTATAGATTCCCCGTATTTGAGCAAAATCAGGATCTTCCGGTCTTTTGCTTTTTTCAGGCTTATGCACAGTCTTACTTTTTTTCTTGTCCACTTTCTTGGGTTTATCCTGCTGCGCCTGTTTATCTGAATTATCTACCTTCTCCGTAATTGCAGGTTGTGAAGGTTTTGGCATGAGGAATTTTGTAACAGCCACATAGGACAATAGTATTTCCGCTATAATTACAACAATTCCGATTACAACCCACATAACCATTTTATTTTTTGGTTTTACTGCTTCTTCTGCCATATTCAAATCTCTGCTTTTTAATTAAAAACAAAATTACTATAAATGTATCCTGGCTTCAGGTATTACAAAAGCAAGCAGCATGCCATAGAAAGGAATAATCCCATCATCATTTTATAAGTTATATCATGCTGATAATACGAGAGTTACAATAATAGAGAGAGCGGCCATAAACAGGGCCGCTCTCTCTATTTTATTATGAGTAGTTAAATATTATCTACCGGCAGAGTAGTTTCTATCCCGTGGTATTATTTTTATCACGAATTACAATGTATATCTCAACCCTTCTGTTTCTTCTTCTGTTCTCAGGAGTAGTATTCGGTAAGAGAGGTTTATTCCCTCCGCATCCTGCAACAGTAAAGCGTGTGGGGTCTATTCCGAGATTATTGACAAAATACTTTACAACACTTATCGCTCTTGCAGCAGACAGCTCCCAGTTTGAACCGAACTTATCACTAAATATCGGCACATTATCCGTATGCCCTTCCACTTTAACATTGTGTGCATAAAAATGAATTATAATGCCCAGGTCATCCAGAATATCATACATTGAAGGATTAAGTTTGGCAGTGCCCGGTGCAAAGATTAAATCATCACTCAGCCTGATATTGTATCCGTCATTCTTTATTTCAATCTCCACACCATTCTCAATATCAAGTTTGAATATCTTCTCTTCAAAATTCTGAAGTATCTGAAAGGATGGTTGACTGTTATCTTGTGATTTAACAAGACTATTATTGCTTTTGGCAATAATTGAGGCTCCGTCCTGTTCTAACAAAACTCCCATTGAGCCCCTCATTGAACCCATGGCCTGACGAAACTTAATAAGTTCTGTACTGGAAAATGACACTATAAGAATAAAAAAGGTACACAAAAGTGTCATCATGTCACCATAACTTAAAGCCCATTCTCCCCCCCCGCAATCTTCACATTTTTTTTTCCTCTCTGCCATTAACCGTTACCTTCTTCAATTATTCTATGCTTCGGAGCAATAAATGTCACCAATTTATCGCGAAGCAGTCTTGGATTATCTCCCGCCTGAATAGATGTTATTGCTTCAATCACAAGCTGCTTTACAAGAAGCTCCTGCTTTGTTCTTACCTTAAGTTTGCCTGCCATAGGTAAAAATAAAAGATTCGCCATTAATACACCGTAAAACGTAGTGATCATTGCAGTAGCCATACCACCTCCTATTTGGGAGGGATCGCTTAACTTCTGCAGCATCTGAATTAAACCTATAAGAGTTCCAGCCATCCCCATTGCAGGAGCAAAAGAACCGAGAGATTTAAATATCTCCTGTCC
>JAGGVB010000159.1 GCA_021158245.1 bacterium
CCCATTCCGTTCGGCCACCATAATTTCGGATTTTTAATTGAGAGTTCATTTATATCAGCAGGGCTCATTGTAATATTTTTAACCTGTTTCGGTGGAATAATAAACTCTTTTTTAAATTCTTTATCCCCGATCCGGCCTTTCAAAACCGCTGATTGTTTTTCCATGGAGTGGTTTATAAGTTTGGTTTTTATATAAATAGAAGCCTTTTGCAGATTATTTTCATCAACATTAGTCTCAACAAATGGCTGATTCATAGAAACAACGCCTGTTGTTCTAATCGTAACTCCTCTCCAAATGCCCATATTCCTATCAGGAGGCAAAGGGTTCCAGTCAACAAAACCTATAGTGAAATCACCTTGCCTTGGAGGAAAAACCTTTAATGCAATAGTATTCTTACCTTTTACAACATGATTTGTAATATCGATCTTAAATACTCTGAAAGAGCCCTCTAAAGTATCTGAAGAGGCTATTTTACTGCCGTTAAGAAAAATATCCGCCCTGTAATTAATGCCGTTAAAATAGATTGATATATTTTTTTTAAGGGTATGCAGGTTAAACTCTTTTCTAAACCACCACGCACATTTAAATCTATTTTTTGGAATTTTCTCCAGATTTGTTGAAAAATACCATTTATCATATTCTCCGTTTTTAACAAGCCCTCCGAGCACAGTAGACGGAATATCAATAGCATACCACTCCTGACTGCACTTATAATCATCAGAAGATATCCGTTGTCCGGTCTCCTTTACTTTTTTTGAAGATATCATAGACCAATTTTTATTTAAATTAATATTAAATTCATTATCTTTGCTGATCTGCGCAGTTTTTGAACACCCCGTTAAAAGGAGCAGTGTTACAGGAACGATGATATATCGTAAGATCGGATATATTTTATTTATCATTATTCATTTCTCCTTTTCCCCTGTTAAACAGGTTATCAAATCTTTTAAATACATGTTTTGCTGTATTAAATTTTAATGAATCCGAAATAAGCATATCCCAATTCCAGAGAATCACTCCTGATGACGGCGGTTTTAAGGCACTTTTAAGACTATTTTCAAATTCTGTTAAAGTTATTTTATTTTGTAGATACTCGGTTTTAACCTGAATGCTCGGAATTACAGGCTTTTTCGTTTGATTATAATCATAGTTGACAACGGAATTTATCCATCTGTAATCTCTTTTAACCATGTGATGATAGCACATAGGTGATAAAAAGTCTGTGTACTTGGCCATTCTTTTCAGATCCTGGCCTGCAATATTCTTTATTGCTCCATTAAAATCCTCTTGTCTCCACGGCACAACATGTATGTTTACAAGTATATCAGGATTTAATTTCTTTATCCTTGCTGAAATCGATTTTAATGCATTTGTTACAAGTGTACATTTAAATTTTTCCCACTCTTTTTTATGCTGTTTTGTAATCAAATCGGATATATCTTCAGTTTTATTTATTGATTCAGGTATTTTTATTCCAGTACTGTTTTCAAAATTCTTGATACATAAAGGACAAAAACATCCGTTCTCAATTTGATCCGGATTCCTATCAGGAAATACCATTTCCCAATATACAAATTCTCTGATAAAATCCACACTAATACCATCGGGATTTATGGATTTTATCAGGCTGGATATATATTTAATTCTTTTTTCTATGTACTTTTTTTGTGAAGGGCATACGAATTCAACCCAGTCATCCTTTGCTTTTCTGTCCTTGTTTGTATATGCATAGAGCGAAGAGTCCTTTTTAAGTTCTTCGGGATTGTAAAAAATCGGAACAATGAGAAAAAGCCTTACATTGTTTCTTTTACAATTCTCCCGAAAACCGGCTTTGGATGCAAGTTCAGGACTTGTAAAAAGAGTATTTATTCCCAAATTATTGAATTTATTAAAAAGTGAATCTAAATTTTTTTCGTAATTATAAATTTTTACCCCGAGGATCGGCTTTTCAATTTTTGGAGTATTGCTGCAGGCCCAGAACAATAACGAAAATAATAGTATTTTTTTAATCATAATTTATTCCGTAATTCCGGTAATGCCTGTTTCCAAAGGAAGAACATCTTTAAGAGTAAAATCGACCCAGAACATACCGCAATTCTGTGTTACTTTCGCAGCTAGTGCATCCCCTATTTTTTTTGGCGGATTATCAAACTTTTTCCACCATGGCTTATCCCATTCATAGCCATACTGAAATAAAACCATATTGGGGTTAAAATGTTTTGCCCAGTAGCTTGTAAACTCATCTACCATACCATTCAATCCGCTGAAGCCCTGGCTGTCATCAACAAATACAATATCTCCTCTAAAATTAGGAGGCATCCAGCCCCTGTCCCAATGTTTGAGAAAAAGCTTATAGTTACTGTTATAAGATTTTACCAATGATTCCCATACCTTTGCAGTGTCATCTTCAACAGGTATCCCCCACTCAGGATATTCTGAAACTCTGTACCATTCAACATCAATACCGAGGCCTATTACACATTTATGATGTCCGTATCTTTTTAAAACGAGGTCAATAATGCCCGGAACAGAAGCACTTGCCGGTTCTACCTGAAGGAACACTTTAATGTTATTTTCATCAAAAAAATCAAGAAATCTTTCATGCTTATCATTATTCCTGAAAATTACGTGAGGATTGTTTTTACCGTCAGACGGGAACTCCAGTTCGCAGGTTTGAGAATTACTGCCCATAACACCGACTATCCATATACTGCAAGGCTGTGACCCTGAAAAATATGAGGACATGGTATCCATTGCAGTTTTCCACTGTTCAGGCTGTGGAAAAGGATAAATCCCATAGCTTGATGATCTTACACCGGCGTAAACAACTTTCGAAGAATCATTTGCAACAATTTTCTTGAAACTACTGCTCTGAGGTTCTACAACCTGCACCCTGGTACTGGTAGTACAACTTGCAAGGAATATAACAATTAAGATTGGAATCAATTTATACATTGTCTGCACATTCTCCTCAACAGGAAATAATCAAGGCACAGGGATGACTTCTCATCCCTGTGCCTTGAAAAATTATTATCTTACTTCATAAGAGTCATTTTTTTAGTTATTGTTCTGCCGTTATGTTTTAATTGATAGTAGTACAAACCACTCGGTAAATCAGACATATCAACGCTGTATTCATAAGAACCGCGAAGTTTGTTCCTGTTATCAATTACAGTTCTTACTAATTGCCCTAACCCGTTATAAATTTTAAGATTAGTAACACCCTTTTTATCAAGTGTAAATCTGATTTTCGTAGACGGGTTAAATGGATTAGGATAATTCTGTGTAAGATCGAATTTGCCAGGCACAAAAAGATCTGTTTTGTCAAGTACAGGGGTTCCGCCTCCGCTGTGTGTAACATACATATCGTCAAGGTTGAAAGAAAGTGTATCTATATCTTCAGCAGCAGGGTCGCCTCCCACAAAAAATTCAAACTTTAAGATTGAGCTTAAATCCAAAACGCCGTTTCCCGAACCGGTATACAATGTGAAATCTGCAAACGGATATGCACATTCAAGCCATCCTTCGGGTTTTCCGTATGCAAGGAAAGCAGCATATTTATCTCCAGAAGTCCAGATTTCATCACTTGATTCAATCAAATGAAGACCAAAATAAAAATCCTTTCCTGCAGGTTCACGAGTAATATCAAGCATAAATCTTATCTCATTTGCTCCGGTAAGATCAATAGCGCTGCTAAAAGTATGCCTTGCAACATCAACAGTGCCCCATGTATTCATTATTGCATTAACTTCAAGACAACCTGTTCCTTCAAACATGTCAGTAGTATTGTTTTTCAGCTCGAAAATATTGTTTGCCTCATCACCTATTGCTGTTTCCCAGACACCTGATGCTTCATTTTCATCAAAATTGAACATATCAGCATCTTTTATACTTTTCGAAGCAACCAAATTATCCATAAGGAATGTAACGCTGTCCGGCGCTGTACTATCACCCTGAACAGTAAAATCAAAACCATAAACAGCATTTGAATCAAATACGCCGTTTAAAGTGCTTTCCCATTCAGGAATCAAAAATCTATCAAATGGAACAATTACTTCATGCCACTGATCATCATTCGGAATATATAAAATATCATAATCACCTTCCCACTGCCATAACTCTCTTCCGTCCGCACCGTCAGGATAGTCCATGAGCGCACATGTAAAAAACAAACTTCTGTTAACTGTCGGAGCATCAAGAATTTTAACCCAGAATCTTATCTCATCATATTGTGACAGATCAAGCTTATTATCAAAAATATATTGAGCATCTGTGTATGTACCCCAGTCATTCGGATAAACTCTGAATTTCCCTGTTACCTTTAAACAGCCGTCACCTGTAAA
>JAGGVB010000160.1 GCA_021158245.1 bacterium
AAAAAACACTTCTAATGGTTTCAGGCCGCTGACAGGGTCGGCAGTAAAATCAGCAGCAGGTGGAGGTGTAATTACGGTTATGAAAGACTGCCTTTCAGCTGTACTGGAACCACTTTCACTTGACACACACAGACTTACGGAATAAGTTCCGGGATTTTGATAAATGTGCACGGGATTCTGCTCTGAACTTGTTGCGTCATCACCAAAGTTCCATAGCCATTGTTTTATTGTTCCGCCTGATATATCCGTAAATTGTACATGCAGCGGAGCATAGCCGGAACGTGGTTCTGCTGTAAACCCGGCATCAGGAGGGCTGATTCTTATACGAAAATATTGTGCATCATGTCCCCCCTTGCCATCGTCAACTTTTATGCCTATTAGTGAAACAGGATCAGAATTACTCCTCACATTCCATTCAATATCTCCTGTATTTCTGTTTATTTTCATACTATCAGGAGCAAAAATAAGAGAATACGTTAAATTGTCTCCATCAGCATCCGAAGCTCTGCACGAATATATCCATTTTTGCCCGGCAACAGCAATAGTATCAGGATTCGTATTAATTACAGGGTCATTATTTTTCCAATTAAACTGTGAAGCTTCGGGATTTGTCAAACCGGTAATATCGACAGAGCCGCTTAACCCTTTGTATAAATTTGAAAGAATCCAGATAGTCTTCCCGTCACTGGCAACCTGAGAGATTCCCCATGTCCACAAATCTATGGGCCTGGTAGTTCTTGTTTTACTCCATTTGCCATGCTGGTTTATCAAAAAATACGGGCCTGTTCTTCTGCTGTTCAGATAAAGGATTGTACTATCGGAATATGCTTCAACTCTTGGAAAAGGAGCACTTGTATCTGTATAAAAAAGTGTACGGTCGCTTCCATATTTTAAATCCCATTTCAACCCCGGTTCCTTGGCAGCAGCGCAAAAAAGTTCACATTTTTTAGGTGACGGTGAATCAACGCCAGGAGTTCTATGAGGCCATGCCAGATATATAGAACCATTTGCTGCTATCATATACGGACCATGCTCTACACGCTTTTCTGCATCTGTAAGTTGAGGCAACGGATTTGTGCTGGACGGATGAATTTTACCTACATACGTCCAATCTTTATAATATGGAACCATATATGCAAAAACAACATTGTATTTTTTATCTTTGCCGTCCCAGAACCTATATGCGAAATAAAGCATGCCATTACTTCCAAGGCTCAATGTGCCATGCATACCAGGCCCCATATTTCGAACAGGCTGCCATACTCCTTTGAGTCTGCTTATAAAAAACATTTCATGATCTTCGGCATCTTCATAAATAATAAATACATCTCCGTCTTTGACAATAATATCAGGATAAATAGTGTTATGCCATCCCGAAACAATTTTTTTCGGTTCATTCCAGTTACCCGGTTTACCGGTCATATAGTAAAGGCTTCCATATTTATCTGCAAAAGCTATGTGAGTAGTATCATATTTATCAATAAAAATTCCAACACACCTTTTTGAATTAGGTATATTATAAAAATTATACTCAACTGCATTGATATAAATGTTACCAAGGTCGATAATTTCCGGCTCTGTCCATTCACCTTCATCATTCCTGACAGTATATTTAAGTTTTCCCGATTTTACCCATGCAACATGGACTTTCCCATCAAAATTACTAACACCAACTGTACCGCTGTATCCTTGCATATCAAATGTATGCCTCGGTATGATAACAATATCATCTACATTAATAGAACCGAAAACAGTTACAGCACTTGATAAAAATAATATAATTAATCTTACAAATCTTTGCATACTTCCCTTTTCCTTTTTAGTCTTATTAAACAACCAATCGCTTCTTTTTCCTGTCATATAGTATTTAGCATTTCTGCCAATTTCTGTACTTGTTTAATACGGAAAAAAGTACTTACCTTTTTTTTATCTTTTATAGAAATATCTCCGTATTTTTTCCACTTTGAATAAAGATATAAAATCTCTTTTGCTGCATTACCCGCATTACCATTTCTTATAATCGTTGCATTTCCATAGTCTGAAAGTATATCCGCAGCATCACAATAAGGCATTACTGCAAAAACATGCTTTCCTGCACCGATATATTCGTATAATTTTCCGGTGACCATGCCTTTCCCAAGATCTTTTGATATCAATAAAAGCGCAATATCTGCACCAGATAACATATTAATACTTTCATTATGATTAACATAGCCGTATATTTTAACAATTCCAGTTAATCCGAATTCATTAATCATTGAAACCAGATCAACATCAATAACAGAACCAACAAATTTTATACAAATATTCTCCCTCAATTTTTTGTTCTGTTTGCACGCAATAGAAACACCTTGTAAAAATACTTCCGGATTTGTGTATTTCGTTACAGAACCTGTATACACAATAGTAAATTTATCTTCAACTACAGGTTTTGCTTTTTTAAAATCGTCCGGATCAAACCCGTTCCTGATTACTGTGACATTTTCATCGTTAACCTGAATCATCTCTTTATGATTCACTGCTATTCTATCTGATACAGTAATAATCCTGTCTGCTTTTTTCAGAACTATTCTATATACAAATCTGTTAATTCTACTGTGCAAGGCTGTAGGAGACCTTTTTTCTATCTCAAAAGCCCAGTCATCGCGCAGATCCGCAACCCACCCTATTTTCAGTATCTTTTTAATCAAGTATCCCGCAATATGTGTCGAATTTGGAGGTGAAGTTGTTATAACAGCACTTATTTGTCTGTTTTCAGCAATAATTTTTACAGCAGCTCCTATAACAAATGGAATCCATAAAATCCTTATATCAGGAATAAACCAGTAATTGAGAAATTTCCTGAACAATCTGCCGCCGCTCTCAGAATTTCTTTTAAAATAATCACTCTTTTTATTCCGTTTAAACCACTTTGCAGTTCTCAAAGGATCAAGAGATTCTGTCCTGTATATCTTTACTCCTTCAACTTCCTTTAAGAGAGAGTAATCTCTTGCATAGTAAACAATATCTTTTACTGTAAGTACCTTGCATTTCCATCCAAATTCAGGAAGGTATTTTGCCCATTTAGCAGGCCTTTGTACACCGCCCATTCCGAGAGGCGGAAAATAGTATGAAATTAACAGCACTTCTTTCATCAGGGAACAGATCTCCTGAAAAATGAAATAAAGGCAGCCTTTTCTCCTTTATTAAAAAAACCTGACAGAAAAAGCAGAAAAGGAAATACAATTATTATAAGCATGCCCATTCCATCTTTTACAAACAATATTTTTCCCCCGAAAAATGAAATCACAGCAGCGGCTATTATCTTTATAATTCTATAACTCTCATACGGAATAGGATAAAGCTTTTTATTAACAAAATATATTACAACTGCCATAACAAAATATGCAATAAGTGTTGCTACTGCTGCTCCCATAATATTCCACCTTGGTACAAGAATATAATTCATTAAAATTCCTGCAAAAGCTCCTGCCGATGTTATCAAAATAAGATATTTTGTTTTCTTCTTAAGATAAATACCAATAATGGAATTTATGTATATCCCGTAAAAAACATACGACAGAAGAATAACCGGAACAATTCCCATACCTGTACTGAATCCCCTGCCGAAAAGCCGCATACTGCCTATGTGAAATGAAACAATTTCATTTAATGAAAGCGATATAAGAAGAAAGAAAAGCCCTGTAACTGCTATAAAATAGGTAAAAACCCTTGCAAAAATTTCAGGTGCATTTTCTTCATCTTTTGCTGTTTTCAGAAAAAACGGATGCCATGCAAACCTGAATGCAGCTACTAACAGAGCCATAAACATACCCAATTTACAATTAGCGCTGAATATTCCTGCTGCACTTTTTCCGGCCATGCGGTCGAGAAAAAACCTGCCAATCTGATCCATAACGAGCACTGCAATTCCTGACGGTATATAAGGCAAACCAAAAGACAAAAGTTGTTTTAAAACATGGAAATCAAAACGATTTTCAATGAACTTTACAATTATCGGCAAAAGCACTAATAGTGTCATAAAAGACGCTATAACGTTACTTATAAATATACCCCTTACACCTTGCTTTAAATAAACAATAAGCAGAATGTTCAATCCCACATTAAGCAGAATATTAAATAACTTAACCATTACAAATGCTTTGGATTTTTCCTCACCCCTTAATACAAGATATGGTACCAAACATAGAGTATCGGCAAAAAGAATGCCTGCTGCAAGCCTTATTAATAAGATAAAGTCAGGGCTGTCAAATATAATTTTTGAAAAAGGAACAGGGAAAAGAAGCATAAATCCGGAAAAAAGCACTCCTGAAAAAACAAGTGTAATAAATGCAGTGCTGAAAATTAACCGTTTGTTTTCTCTGTTTTCAGAAAGCACAAAATACCTTAGAAAAGCGATATCCATTCCGTAACTAAAAAATACGGTAAGTATTGCAATAGAAGAAAAAAGAAGTGCCGCAGCACCATATTCTTTGGGAACAATATAGTTTGTATGGATTGGAAGCAGCAGAAAACCTATCGCACGGCTTAAAATATGTCCTATACCGTAAACAGCCGAATGTTTTGTCAGTCTCTTGATACTTGAAAGCATATAAAGTCCGGAACTCCTTAATGATTTCTCAATGCTCTATGTGCAATATCTTTTCTGTAATACGCACCGTCAAATGTAATTCTGCCTACATATTTATAAGCTTTTTTAACTGCTGCTTCAATACTGTTATCAACTGCAGTGACACTTATTACTCTGCCTCCTGAAGTTAAAAGGTCTTTTCCTTTTAAAGTTGTTCCTGCATGAAAAACCATTACATCCTGCGTGTCAATATCATACCCGTATATCAATTTACCTTTTTCGTATGTGCCCGGATATCCCCCTGATGCTATTACAACATTTACAGCAGATTTATTCTTTAACTTTAGATTATAACTGTCAAGATTCCCGTTAACAGAAGCAAGCAGGAGTTCCGTAATATCGCTTTCAATTAACGGGATAACAGCCTGTGTTTCAGGGTCGCCGAATCTGCAGTTATACTCCAGAACTTTAGGGCCTTCTGATGTTATCATAAGTCCCGCATAAATAACACCCTTATACGGCCTGTTTCTTGCTTCCATAGCCCACAATGTGGGATATAGAATTTTCTCCTTTACTACATCAAGTAATTTATCTGAAATTACAGGAGCAGGAGCATAAGCACCCATCCCTCCTGTATTAGGCCCCTTATCTCCTTCAAAGATTGCTTTATGATCCTGTGCAGGAGGAAGAATTACTATTTTTTCACCATCTGTAACTGCAAGCACAGATACTTCCTGTCCTGTAAGGAATTCCTCAATAATTAAACGGGAACCTGCCGCACCGAATTTTTTCTGCCGCATTATTGATCTAATACCTTCAAATGCCTCTCCTCTCGAAGAACAGATGATTACACCTTTTCCTGCAGCAAGGCCGTCTGCTTTTAAAACAAAAGGAGCTTCATGTTCGTTAATATATTTTTCAGCTTTATCAGCATCCATAAATACTTCAGATTCAGCACATGGTATATTATATGTTTGCATTAAATCTTTTGCGAATACTTTGCTGCTCTCTATTTCCGCAGCTTTTTGATCCGGGCCGAATACAGGTAATTTCCTTTCCCTGAATACATCAACAATTCCAAGAGAAAGAGGGATTTCAGGACCAACAACAGTTAGATCAATTCTTTTCCTTTTCGCAAAGTTTGCCAGCCCTTTTATATCTGTAACTGATATATCCACGCATTCTGCAACAGATTTAATTCCGCCGTTTCCAGGTGCACAGTATACTTTTTCCACATTTTTACTTTGCAGAATTTTCCATATTAAAGCATGTTCTCTGCCTCCGCTTCCAACAACCAGTACTTTCATTTTGGGCTCCTGTTATAACCGTATGTTGAAGTAATTCTTTTATTATCGTTAATTTCATCTATTTTATCTCTCAATTGAGCAGCTCTCTCAAAATTAAGAGCATCTGCAGCTTTCATCATCTCACGCTCCAGCACATCAAGCATTTCTTCTATCTCTGCTTTATCAAGTAATGAAAACCTCGGCTTTGAATCTGAATAATTGTAATCCGATCTTACATCTGCTACTGTGGTTGCAGACATAATTTCATCGACACTTTTGTATATTGTTCTCGGTGTTATATTATGTCTAATATTGTATTCTCTCTGGATTTTTCTTCTTCTTCCCGTTTCATCTTTTACTTTTCTAATAGCGTCAGTAATCTTGTCTGCATAAAATATCACTGTTCCTTCCACATTTCTGGCAGCCCTTCCGGCTGTCTGCATAAGCGAACGTTCTGAACGCAGAAATCCCATTTTATCCGCATCCAGAATAGCAACAAGAGACACTTCGGGAAGGTCAAGGCCTTCTCTTAACAAATTTATGCCTACAAGCACATCAAACTCAGCCAAACGCAAATCACGCAAAATTTCTATTCTGTCAAGTGCATCTATCTCGGAATGCAGATATCTTACCTTGATCCCCATTCCTTTTAAATATTCCGTAAGATCTTCTGACATCCGCTTTGTCAATGTTGTGACAAGCACTCGTTCATTCCTGCCGACTCTTTCTCTGATTCTCGCAATAAGGTCATCAACCTGATTAATAACCGGCCTTATTTCAATTCTGGGATCCATTAAACCTGTAGGCCTTATTATCTGCTCAACAACAACTCCATTGCTTTTTTCAAGTTCATAATCAGAGGGTGTTGCAGATACAAAAATAAGCTGATTTACAATATTTTCAAACTCATCGAACTTTAGAGGACGGTTATCAAGAGCAGACGGAAGCCTGAATCCATGTTCTACAAGCATTGTTTTTCTTGCCCTGTCGCCGTTGTACATCGCTCTAATCTGTGGAATTGTTGCATGCGACTCATCAATGACCATTAAAAAATCCTCGGGGAAATAGTCTATCAGGCATGAAGGCCTCTCTCCCGATTTCCTGCCTGCAAGATGCCTTGAGTAATTTTCAATTCCACTGCAGTATCCTACTTCCTGCATCATTTCAATATCATAATTGGTTCTTGATTCGAGTCGCTGTGCTTCAAGTAGTTTTCCATGTGAACGCAGGAATTTCAGTCTCTCTTCAAGTTCATTTCTTATATTTTTTATCGCTGTTTCAAGCTGAGGGCGAGTAGTTACAAAATGTTTTGCCGGATAGACAGCAACCTTATCCAGTATCTGCTGTATTTTACCGGTAAGCGGGTCAATTTTTGAAATTTTTTCAATATCGTCACCCCACATCTCTATTCTCACTGCATGTTCTTCATATGCAGGAAAAACTTCAATAACATCTCCCCTAACTCTGAAACACCCTCTATGAAAATCTATATCATTTCGAACGTAATGAATATTGATCAGCTCGTTAAATATATCATAACGATTAATTTTCATGCCTTTCTCGAAGAATACAAGAAGTTCTTTAAAATCCTTAGGCGAACCAAGTCCGTATATACATGAAACAGATGCAACGATTATTACATCATTGCGTGAAAGAAGAGAACTTGTCGCTTTAAGCCGCAACCTGTCTATCTCTTCATTAATTGACGTATCTTTTTCAATGTAAGTATCAGTTGCAGGAAGATACGCTTCAGGCTGGTAATAATCATAATAACTTATGAAATATTCAACCGCATTATCAGGAAAAAAACTTTTAAATTCAGCATATAACTGTGCAGCAAGAGTTTTATTGTGAGAAATAATCAGAGTGGGTTTCCCAATATTTTGAATAACATTCGCAATTGTAAATGTTTTACCTGAACCGGTAACTCCAAGAAGAGTCTGAAAAATATCGCCTCTGTCAAGTCCCTCAGATAGTTCCCTGATTGCTTCAGGCTGATCACCGAATGGTTCAAAATTAGAATTTAGTCTAAACTCAGTCACTACTTCCTCTTAAATTGACACAACAAATATATACCTTATTTTTATAAATGTCAAGACTGTAGCATGTGAGTATAACAAAGGCAGATAAATCAATATGTTTTAACTTCTAATTATAAAAACAAGTAAAAAACCTGTTGACTTTTAATTAATAATATTTTAAATTTTTGATGCCGCATATTTAACCTGCCTTATGGGGAGAGGCGGGCATAATCGTTTTATCAGACAATATTTTATTTGGGATTAAATAGCAGGATTTTTTTATGCTATATTTGCTGATTGATTTCATAGCGGAATGCTATTTAATTTTTTTCTTTAACTGTGTTTGAAACCTGACTAAAAAAGGAGATGTCAGAATGAAAAAGTTTTTCTTAATTGCTGCAATAGTGATTATCGTTATAATCCTTATTGGTGTTGTTTATGTGTATATAAACAAAGATAAAATAATCAACTATGCAGTTGATTCTGCAGTAACTTCCATGGAAACGAAGATCTGCAGCAGTTTACCTGCATCAATGTCTCAGGATAGTGTTAAAGCTTTATTTGATGAGACACTTGTAAAGATTAAAGACGGAACAATTGATAAACAGAAACTTCAGGGAATTATCCTCTCTTTCCGTGAAATCTCCAAAGATAATCATCTTGACTCTCTTGAAGTATCAAAAATCATTCAGGAAGTAAAGGACCTTTCAAAGATTGAACCACAGCAGTAGCTTTTAATAAAACTATTGTTTCTAATTTTCTGCAGATTTCACTGATTAAGCAAAATTATTTAAATTCTAAAAGAGCTTATCCCTTCATTTTGATAAGCTCTTTTTTAATTCATGTATTGTCTTGGAGTAAAATGTATGTACTTGCAACAAAAAAATGTACAGAAAGTTAAGTTTAAGCAGCATTTTTCATTTCCATAAATTGTACGGGTGACTTGTTCCCAAGATATGAATGTTTTCTTATCCGGCTATAGAAAGTTTCGATCTACTTAATATACTGACTGACGAGCTTCCTGCCGGGTTTTATAGTTGGCACGATAAACAAGTTCTTTTTTTAGTGTAGCAAAGAAACTTTCAGCAACAGCATTGTCCCAGCAATTACCTTTTGCGGACATACTCTGTATCACTTTGTAACTTAATAACTGTTCTTTGAAATTATTACGTTTTTTTGCCCGTTTACTGACAGGCAAATTAAGCCATGTATAATAACCGCCCCTGCTGACTTGAAGGATACGGCACATTTTCTCCACTGGGAATTCATGTTGATAATTTTTGATAAACCGGTACTTTAACAGGACGATTTTGAAAAAATGGCCACGGCTTTTTTAAGATGTCACACTCCAGCTTTATGTCTGCCAACTGCTTTCAGCTTTGACGCCTTTTGATTAGAAACAATAGTAAAAGACTGAGTTCAAGTTATAAAATAACGTTTGTGATAAATTTCTTATATTCTCGCACCAAGATACTTTTTCCTTTTTGCATCGGGGACTTTTCAGGGGAAATATGTGTTAGGCTATTTTTCATATTTAATAGCTTGTATAAATACATCACTTGTTGTCAACTCGTACTTTGAAATATGCTGGAACTTCGGAGCGAGGTCTCTTAGGGCTAACTTTGTCTGCGATTTTGTTTTAATAATTGTTTTTATTTCAAATCCTACTTTACGAAGAAAACCAATATGAGTAGAACATGATTCTCTATTTAATAGATATGGCCTTCTCCCTCTTATGAGCTTCCATATAATCTCTGAATAGCACCAATGCCCATTCCAGTCTTTTGCTAATCCGTGAGACTTAAAATCAATAGTATGTGATATGTATCCAAGTGGCTTTAACCATTCATACATTTTTTCATAACAATTTTCTAATCCATCAACATGCTCTAGTACAGCCTGAGAACAAATCACATCTATCGATTCCTTTTTTAGAACATTTACATCATACCAAGGTACTTTATATTGTATAAAAAAATCTAATGATTCAGGATTACTAATTGCATCTCGAATTTTTCTTATTCGACTCTCTTTAAGAGACTGTTTTAATCGCTCATTATTTAATATATCAGAAGGAAAGTCGTAGTTATCTAAGTAAGGCTTGACCTTTGGAAACTCACTTTCTCCTGGTATATTTGCTCTATTTTTAAAAAGCGATATCAATTCTTCAAATATCTTTAGATTTGATTCTACACTTGAATGCTTAATAATATCAAATGCATAATATCTTCTGGCACCAGACAACAAAGCCGCCAACCCTACGCCTAAAGAATCACCAGGGCCTAATTCAGCAACTATTTGAGGATTTGTATTTAAGCCGCTATTCTTGATGCCCTTAGCCATACAGAATAACAGTAACGAGCAGAGTTAGTACCGCCAGTGCCTTTTGAACGCCAATCATGCAACCCAGGCAAAAAAGTTATAACACCACGAATTAACGACTTAATTGGCATCTGCTCAAGTTGTTTTAATAGCATACTTTTTAACCTCTTTTTTATAATTTTGATAGCCTCATCAATATTGACAGTCTAACGGTTTATATCTTAAATAAACCGAAATTTACTTAAAAACTGCCCTTCCATCTGCAAAATGATAACATCCATATTTTCATTTATATTTATTGAAAGGAGAATAGTATGAAATTACATTATTCCGAGATAAAAGGCAACTTATTTTATTCAAATTAATTACATCCGTGCATGGGAATCATTTTCTTTTCAAAGTTTTTTCCCATTAAGCTCCGGCAGGGAAGATTAAACAACCGGCACAGCACATCCGCAATGACTTTGAAACCGCATCAGGCAAAATATCCGGATTGCATGAAAGGGTACATGTTTTCTGTTCTTAAAAGGGTAAAGTTGTGAACAATAGATTCAGGGTCATCTATTATTTTTATCTTGCTTTTCAGCAAGGAGTCTGCTGCTCAAAAGTGTTATAAACCATATTGAAATTAAACAGCTTTTGAGTATACTTTGACTTCAGATTCTAATCTTTTTCCTAATTTATCAGTTTGAATTTCTAAATCATAATGAGCCTGGAGGTTAATCCAAAATTGTGGTGAAATTCCGAAATAACGGCCCAATCTTAAAGCAGTATCAGCGCTGATTGACCTTTTGCAATGAATTATTTCATTAATGCGTATAGGGGGAACATTTATATCTTTAGAAATACGATATTGTGATATTCCTAATGGATCAAGAAATTCTTCTTTTAGTATTTCCCCAGGGTGTATGGGTGGTATTTTTTTTGTATTCATATTGTCATGTCTCCTAATGATAATCAATGATCTCAACATCAAAAGCATCACCAGATTTCCATTTAAAACAAATTCGCCATTTTAAATTTATACGGATACTATACTGGCCTTTTCGATTATCCTTTAATGTTTCCAGATGATTTGATGGTGGGAAACGCAGCGTTTTAATATCTGGAGAAGCATCAATAATCCATAATTTCTTCATGGCATTTCTTTGTATTTCATTTGGTAATTTCCGGGAAAATTTACGATTAAATATTTTTTCTGTTTCTTTACATTTAAAAGTTTTAATCATATCCTATAATAACAAATTGCGTTAATAATGTCAAGCGTTATTATGATCCTTTTTTGATTTGATTTTGAATGATAACATGAAAATCACTGGTGAAAACAACCGATAACCCAACGGAACACCGGAAGAGAATGAACCTGAAAGACAGAACCACACCCAATTGAAATGGGTATCCTAAATGCCCCGTAACATGCGTTGGTCAAACTGAAAAGTGAAAATTGAAGGCAGCGTTTTCATCCAGTGCATTTTTTGGTTCTGCGTTATTATAAATAGTAAAAATCAGACTCAACCTTTTCAAAACTACCTATTACCTGTTCATCTACTTTACGTTTGCTATATACTTTTTGAATTAAAGGCAATTTATCTTTTGCTCCTAAATCTTTTAAATACCAGATATAAAATGCGTTCAATGAGGGGTGGTTATCCAAATAATCTTCCAACGCTTTTGATAATACTTCAATACAGAGGTGTTT
The DNA here is from genome assembly GCA_021158245.1 of bacterium. Taxonomy (NCBI): domain Bacteria; species bacterium. The sequence continues at coordinate 11,899 of JAGGVB010000160.1, forward strand.
TGATTTGTAATCATTCATACCGATATGTTGTATACAATTGGCACATATTGCTTTCGACATATAACTGTGTGACATATCCGATATATATCTGCTCAAATTGGGGATAGCTACTTTACCAAGCATGCCAAAGACTTCCGGCAAATCTTCATGGGCCCAGTCGTCATTTTCTAATTTTTCGAATAAGGAAATTAAAGGATCAATCGCCTGAATTGCTCGTAATTGCCCTAAGGCTCGCCATGCATGAAGAGGTGCCCAAACATAGGTGCTATGTGAACCAGCAAAATTTAATTTTTCATCAGTAGCCATTTTGATTAATTCAGGTATGTCTTTGGAAGTTATACCATAATCTGAGTAATCTAACCATTTAGATGATCTTCTAACATCACCTATTGAAAGCAATTCTTTTGCTGGTGAATTATACCTATTATGTGACAAAATAAATCTCCTTTTCATTTACCGCCTAACCCATATTTTCAGGGGTTGCAAACACAATAAGGCTATTGAAAAAGGTGAGTTATCAAGGCTTTCGATAAAATTTAAAACCGCCAAGTGTTTGCAGTCCCCTGCAAAATGTTGTTATGGCTTATCTTTTTACTTTTGTGCAAATGCAATTTTCCACCGCTTCTTAGGATTTTCAAAACAAACTTTGCTTGGGATGAAGTTATCAGGTTCGTAGGGCCAATAATTTTTTGCATGACCTTTGAGCCATTCAACATTTTCTTGATACTCACTATTTTTTGGGTCTTTCAGAATTTCAATGAGGCGGTAATAACCATCAACGCTCCCACAGTCCTCGGGAGGACAAGCGCGTTCGCCATCGATACATTTGGGGTATTTTGTACCTTTCGTTTTAAGAAGAATCCCTTCAAATAAAATTTCATGTGACCAGCCGTCACCAAAGTCATATTCGTATTGGATAATTTGTCCTACGTCAGTAAAATGTTCGACAATTGGAACCTCCCAACCAGGAATTACTTTCTCACCGCCCCAATCATCAACAGGTATTCCGACTTCAATAGATTTTCTTTTATGTTTTGGCCGAAATCGAAAGGCATGCAAATGGTAATCCAGCCATCCCATCGAGTCTTGAATTGCAACATGCAAATCCCAGAAGCTATATTTGATTGGCACTTGTATTCTTCTCCAAATAGGAGGTGTTATCTCATGTAGAGTTATTTTGAATTGATAGACCACATTATTATTATTCATATCTATCCTCATTGAGTGCCATAACGAATTGTTTGCGTTTCATATCGCTATTTTTTTCAATTTGTGTTTTTGGGGTACATCCTCCATTGCCATCGTTAGATAAGCATCCTTGATATTCTCTTCCAGTTCTTCAAGGGTTTCACCTTGCGTCATTATTTCAGGATGCTCAAGAAATTTACCAAGCCAGAACTTTTCA
>JAGGVB010000161.1 GCA_021158245.1 bacterium
GGTTCGGCGATGAAAACGCGAAAAAAACCATAGAGGGAATAACAGAAGTTTTTACTGAAATGGGAATTCCGAAAGAAGCAGTAAGAGTACTTGTAGAGGAGGTCCCCAAATCACATTGGGGAATTGCAGGAGAGCCTGCATCTGAAAGATTTTCCGATAGTTCGGGGGCAGTTAAGAAAGTGTGAGCATAAGTAATCTGACGGGTTAAAATATGGAATGCAAGTGGTATGCTGTATGCCCCATGAAAATGTATTATGAAAAGGGGCTTTTAGATCAAAGCTGGATAGATAAGTATTGTTTAAACGATTGGAACTCCTGTGTTCGTTATCAGATGGAAGAGAGCGGCAGGTATCACCCTGACTGGATGCTTCCGGACGGTACTATTAATGAGGAGCTGAAGCGGAATTCTTTTTAACAGATGTGATTTTATAAATGGTTCTTATTATTACACTCCCCGGCGTTTTTTAAAACACCGGGGAGTTTCTGTATTGATATTATCAGCTTCTATCTACTGGTTTAGGTTTTTTGATTTTCTTCGGCGGATTCTTTTTAAGCTGCTTTAAGATATAATCCACAGCATGTTCCAGCATAGGTTCATGCCCCTTAAAAATCAAAGAAGGATCATCAAACACTTCAATATCCGGGCTGACTCCGTAGTACTCAACGTCCCATTTACCTTGTTTATTAACATACGCAAATGCCGGAACCGCAAGTCCGCCGCCGTCAACAAAATGGGGGCTTCCGGAGTAGCCAATCAGCCCTCCCCATGTTTTCTGGCCCATAAGCGGCCCGACTTTAAGCAGGCGGAAGTATGACGGAAAAGCATCTCCGCCTGAGCTTGAACGGCCGTTTATAAGCATTACTTTTGGCCCTTCGTTTACAGGGAAAGGCTCTGAATATAGCGGCATGTTTCGCCTTGCCCAAAACTGAAGCACTTTGAGGGACAGGTCTTTTGCCATGGGATACGGGATTGATCCCCCGCCGTTGTATCTGTCATCAATTATCAGGCCGTCTTTTGTAAACTGGCTGTACCATCCCTTATAGAATTCTCTGAATCCGGGGAAACTGGTATTCGGTACATAAATGTAACCGATCCGTCCGCCTGACAAGCTGTCAACAATGGCGCGGTTGCGTTCCACCCAGTTGAACTGCCTTAATGCAAGCTCGGATCCGATTGTTTTGACAACAACTTTTCTTGCACCGGCTTTTGTCGGTTTGTCATTGATAAGCAGAGTAATTAGTTTGTCTGCCTTGTTCTCAAAATATTTATATGGGTTTGTGTTCGTAAAAACATATTTTCCGTCAACTGCAATAAGGTATTCACCGGATTTGACGTGGACTCCCGGCTCTGTAAGAGGAGACCGGAGTTTTTCTGTCCAGTTCTGGCCTTTAAATATTCTTGATATTTTGTAGAATTTTCCTGCAGGCTTAAATTCACAGCCGATCAGGCCCATAGGTACATGTTTAACTTTAGGTACATCCCCTTTATGCACATAACAGTGGCCGGAATTGAGCTCGCTTATAAGTTCTCCGATTATGTAATCCATATCTGTTCTTGTTGCTGCGTAATTCACAAGAGGTGCATACTTGTCACGCATTTTTGCCCAGTTCACGCCGTGCATATGAGGATCATAAAACCAGTCCCGCATAATTCTGTATGCATCATTGTATATCTCTTTCCATTCGGCCCTGGGATCAATCTTCATTGTCATTCCTGAAAGATTTAAAAGCCCGACACCTGATTTCTGTCCCGGCTTCAAATCTGCAATACCGTATTTTGAGCCGCTGTTGTATAAAAATTTATCACCCTTGGATGTAACAACATAACTCCGTACTTTATCAAGAATCTTATTCTGTTTACGGTCTTTCATGTCAAACTTGTACAGAGCTTGTTTGTAAAGATACAGTATGCCTCCTTTAACAGGAGTGATTCCATAGTAAGACCCGGCTTCTATTGGATATGCTACAACGCGTGATGCAAATCCTTCAGGTTCAATCTTAACCTGTACCTTTTTGTCTTTGTCCTTCTTATTCGTGTCAGAGTCCTCGTTGTTGATGCCTTCGTCATCATTAATAGGAGCAAACGGGCTGGCTTGATCCTTAGTCAGGGTTCCGATATAAATTTTTGCCTTAAAGTCCCTGCTGCTCCAGTCGTAATCTCTGCGGGAGATAAAAGAGAGTGTTTTTCCGTCAAAACTGAAAACAGGGCTGTAATCATCAGATTCGGATCCTGTCAGACGGAAATTTTTCTTTTGTTCGATTGAATAGATCCAAATTGCAGACAGCATGTTTTTATCGGTTTTTGAGTAAGCAACCCACTTGTTGTCAGGAGACCAGGAAAAGTCGTTAATTGAGGAAAAAGTTCCACGATCAATCAAAGTAATATCTTTTGTCTGTACATCTGCCATACGCAATCGGTTTTTCTTATCTGAAAGCAGAATCTTTTTGTTGTCATAAGACCATATGTAATTAGTGATCCAGCTTTTTGAATGTGATGTTAATTGTACAGGTTTCTTATCAGAATCATACTCTTTAATAAAGATTTCGTAATAATCATCATTTGCGAGAGACATATATGCAATATATTTTCCGTCCGAAGACCATGAGACAGACAACTCTCTTTTTTCCGGAGTGTTTGAAATGTTTTGAATCTGTCCGTGCTTTGCAGGAACAGTAAACATCTCTCCCCGTGCTCCAAACAGAGCGCGTTTTGCATTGGGAGAAATATCAAAACTCCCGACAAATTTGGATACGTTCTTATAATATGGGCGTGTCCCGGGAAGATCGTCTTTAATATAGACTGAAATTTTGTGATACTTTTCAGTTGCAGGATCAAGAATATAAAGGAATCCGCCGTTTTCAAAAACAATTCCGCCGGTTCCCCTGCTTGGGCGCATTACATCATAATCTGTAAAACGGGTAATTTGCCGGATTTTTTTTGAGGCTATATCATAAGCAAATATATTCAGTGTTCTTGGGTCATTGGAATCAACAGAGGATCTGTCAGATGTGAAATAAATAGTGTTTCCTACCCACATCGGGAAATTGTCAGTACCCGGGTAATCTGTAACACGGTCAATTGTATTGTTTTTCAAATCGTATATCCAGATATCCTGAGCAAAGCCTGCTTTGTATCTTTTCCATGTTCTGAATTCTCTTGATTTGATAGAGTATGCAAGTTTTGTCCCGTCAGGAGAGAGTGTTGCAGGCCCTCCTTCGTGAGGCTGAAGAGCAGCAGGCAGCCCTTCATTAAAAGGATCCACAAGAAAGTATTTTCCTATTCTTTCTCCAAAAGGAGTGCGTGCAGAACGTACAAGAATTTTTTTGCTGTCAGCAGTCCAGTCGTACGCAAGGTTATCCCAGCCGCCGCGCGGAGGCATGTTTCCTCCGTCAGGATAAAAAGTGCACCTTTTGGGTATGCCTCCTTCGGAAGGAATAACATAGATTTGTCTTGAACCGTCATACTCTCCGGAGAATGCAATCCATTTGCCATCCGGTGAAAATTTTGGAAAGACTTCAAATCCCGGTGATGTTGTAAGTTTCTCAGCTGTACCGCCTGATACAGGAACAGTGTACAGGTTGCCTCCGTAAACAAAGACAACTCTATTCCCGCAGATATCCGGCTGCCTTAAGAGCCTTGCCTCTTGTGCGTTGGCAGAAATGTAAGTAAAAAGCACTGAAATTACTGCGATTAATGCGGTTTTCTTCATAATGTTCTCCTGTGGTTTTAGGTATAAGGTTAAAAATCAATTTTAAAAATGGAGAAATATTTTTTAAAATGCAAGAAAAAATCAATAAACATTCTGGCGCCTTCCGAAAATGTATGGAAACGGAGATTTGCAGATGCCGGTAAAATAAATTTGAATCCTGTCATACACTCGCGATAAAATCGGGAGGCATCCAGAGGTGGTGGGGTGGAGGATTAAATACACCCCCGCCCCTGGATTCCCGCTTAAAACATGCGGGAATGACTCCCCGGTGGACCGTTGTGGCGTAAATTTGCAGATGCCGGTAATCCCCCTGCTTTTCCTTCTGCTTGATACTAAAACAAATCGGAGAACCTTTTTCAATTTATTTCTATAATTTAACTCCTTTATTATTTGATCTTATGATGCATCCTTTATCCTGTTTTTAGGGGGGTGCAAGCATTTTATAAAATAGGCTTGAAGATTGCTATAAATATCTTATCTTTAATTAATAACACAAATCCAGGCACCTACTATTTTCAGGAGATAATCATGGAATATGAAGCCTTTTTTAAAATCTCATACGGACTCTATATTGTAAGTTCAAAAGGTATGGACAGATCGAGCGGCTTTATTGCCAATACCGTATTTCAGGTAACTGCTGATCCGATAAACTTTGCAATGTGCTGCAGTAAAGAAAATTTCACAAATAAACTTATAAAAGATAGTAAATTGTTTTCTGTTTCTGTTTTGCAGAAAGATGGAAATCCCGGGCTTTTCGGATTATTCGGATACAAAAGCGGCAAAGATGTTGATAAATTTAAGGATACGGAATTTATTACGGGAAAGACCGGAGTACCCATAGTAATTGAAGATACGATTGCATGGTTTGAGTGTGAGGTTATAAAAATGATGGAACTGCCGACACACAGCATGTTTATAGGGAGAGTTGTGAATAATGAACTGATTCACGGAGACAGGGAGCCTTTAACCTATGCTTATTACAGGGATGTAAAAAAGGGAAAGGCGCCTAAAAATGCTCCGACATATATTAAAAAATGATGATTAAGCGCAGAAAGAACGGTTTTCCGGGAATTCAGGAATTAAGCAATAGATTACTAATGGAGATTAATGTCGTGAAAAATATCGCAGTTAAAGCAGTAATTTTTAATCTGTTATTTTCACTTACTATTTATGCATGTACAACAGCAGTTATTTCAGGGAAAAGTACTGTTGACGGGCGTCCTCTGCTTCTTAAACACCGTGATACAGGTAATCTGCAAAACAGGTTAATGTATTTCAATGACGGCAGATATGACTATATAGGCCTTGTAAACTCAGACGATGTATCAGGCAGAGAAGTGTGGGCAGGCTGCAACAGCACAGGATTTGCAATAATGAATTCAGCTTCCTATAATCTTAATATAGGAGATACTACTTCTTTGAAGGACAGAGAAGGTTATGTGATGAAAATGGCGCTGCAGACATGTTCCACTCTGAAAGATTTTGAAAACATGTTAAAAAATCTTCCCAAACCCATGGGCCTTGAGGCAAATTTCGGTGTAATTGATGCTGACGGGGGTGCGGCATATTATGAGACAAACAATTACGGGTTCGTTAAATTTGACGCAAATGATCCGCGCACTGCACCATACGGCTATATAATAAGAACGAATTTTTCTTATACAGGACAGAGAAAAGAAGAGTACGGAGTGATCCGAGACCAGACTGCCGAGGATTTATTTCATACTGCTTCAGCAGTAAATAACCTTTCGTACAAATTTTTAATCAGAGATGTATCCCGCTGCCTGAAACACTCTCTTACCGGAAGAGATCTTTATTCGGAAATGCCTGCGTCCGGCAGACAAAGAAAATTTGTAGATTTTTGTGACTTTATTCCCCGCTACAGTTCTGCTGCCACTGTTGTTGTGCAGGGTGTAAAAAAAGGCGAGGATACAGGATTGACAACAATGTGGACTATACTCGGATTCCAATTGAGTTCTGTTGCAGTGCCTGTGTGGGTTGCAGGAGGTAAGAATCTTCCTTCGATTCTGACAGCGGATTCTTCAGGCAATGCCCCGCTTTGTGAAATGTCTTTAAATCTTAAATCAAAGATATTTCCCTTAAAGCGCGGATCTTATAAAAATTACATAGATCTTTCAGTACTTCTGAACAAACAGGGTACAGGCATAATGCAGCAATTACGATCCGTAGAAGATGCGGTCATAAGCAAGTCGGAGAGCAGATTAAAAATCTGGCGTGAAAAAGGAATCAGCAGGCAGAATATTCAAAAATTTTATAAGTGGTATGATAAGTACATAAAAAAGGAGTATTATACAATATTTAATTTGTAATTTTATTTTTATCCGGTTTACAAAGTATAGAATTTGCAAACCGGATGGATTAAATCTTTTTCCTATCTTCCGAAAACCTCAACTGCCTGTTTTAAACATTCAACTTTAATAGGAGTCGAGCCCAGAACTTCACCGTCAGGCGTTAAAACTTTGGGAATGTTCGTCTCAATCTCAATTTTTTTAGCTTTGAATGTTTCGACAATATCCAGATTTACATGCTCTCCCGTAAAAACAGTAGGCAGGGCTTTTAACAATTGTCGTCTCGTGCATTTTGCAAGAAGTGTTACGTCCAGAATGCCGTCATCTATTTCAGCAGTCGGTGCCATAAGGAAATTAGATGTATATGTGGTATTTGATATTTCAACAAAGATGTTATCTCTTTCGTATTTTTTGCCGTCAATATTTATAGATAATTTATGGCTTTTCAGACGAATTGTCTCGTAAAGTACACCGAGAAGATATGCTACATTACCAAAAAATTTTAATTTAAGAGCTGTTTTTGTAACATCGGAAACAAAACCGAGGCCGAGAATATTCAGATAGTAAAATACTTTGCCTTCTGTTGTAAATTTACCTACGTCTACTTTTCTGGGACGGTTCATGCTGATAATTTCAATCGCTTCTTCCCATTTTGATGAGTCAAGATCAAGGTCTTTGGCAAAAGCGTTACCTGTACCAACAGGCAGCACTCCGATTGGAATACGTTTTTTTGATGGATTTTGGAAGTAGCCGTTGATTACTTCAAACAGAGTACCGTCTCCGCCTCCTGCAACAATACCGTCGTATTCGGAAAAATCAAGGCCTGCTGTAACTTCAGTGCCGTGTGAAGGATATTCTGTAACATAAACTTCAAGATCAATATTTATAGATGCAAATTTTTCTTTTACTTTCGGCAGAAGTTTTTTTGCACGTCCTGCACCTGCGTGTGGGTTGTAGATCAGGAAAATTTTCACATGATTCCTTTCAAAATTGAATTGAATTATATATAAATTAAAAAATTTCCGCCAAAATGCAAATTGAAATTTACGCTTAAATTCGGTTTGATTTTTATCGTTCTTTTTCGTACTATGTAATTGAATTTTAATAGAAATGGGGATAGCGGGATTTCAAGTGTAAATCTTAAACATTTCATACAGATAGCCATGTTTGCAGCGTTGA
>JAGGVB010000162.1 GCA_021158245.1 bacterium
GGCGATGATGAAATTTCAATACAGGGAAGATATTCAAGCAGCGGTGAGAAAAAAATTGAATTTCATTTCGGCAAACTTGGGGATCGGGAACAAACCATGATCTATGATTATCTTGAGAGATTATGGCACGAGCATGGAAAAGATAAACAGGCAAAAAACATCAATGGAATGGGGGCAAAAAAAGAATCTCAGGAAGCAAGACAGACAATGCCTCTGCTCTTTCTTTGCGATGATGATGAGTATTTTAAAAAAGTATCAAGTACATTTAAAAAAAATAATATTTCTTTATCCAGACTTCAAAGCATTGAAGAGTGTGAAGCAGAACTTTTTAAATTTCAATGGAAGCTAATGCTTGTTGACAGTAAGCTGAAAGATATTGATCTGTGGGATTTTTCAAGAAGAATGCAGAAAATAAGCGAAGAAAAAGAAAAACCTCTTCCTGTATTTATCCTGCTGTCAGAGGATATGTCTGAGGATAGTGTTGTTTATGCTCAATATGCAGGGTTTAAACATATATATCCGCGCACTGATTTTTGCGAAGATTGTGTCAGGTATATCGGAAGTATTATGGGTACTGTTGATAAGAGCACAAGCGACCTGCCGGTTGTTCTTATTATTGATGATGATAAGAACATCACATTTCCTTTGGAGCATGCACTTACAAAAAACGGATTTATGCCTGTAATTGCAACAACCGGAAGTGAAGGCGTCAGGTATGCAAAGGACCATACACTTTCCTGTATTGTTCTTGAACCTGCAATCAGAACAAAAGACGGTATGAATGCAGCGAGAATACTTAAAAGATTGCCTTTTACAAAAAATATACCGATGATCATTTTATCTGTTATCAATAAAAGAAAGGATATAGATCTGGTTACTCAGCTTGGAATTAAAGCATTCCTGAAAAAGCCGGTTGAAATAACAGTAATTGTTGAAAAGATTAAAAGTATATGCTGCGACAAACCAGGATGTTAATAGAGAATTATGGCAAGATATAATGTAATTCCCACAAAGACTAACCTGATAAAGCTGAGGCGCAACCTCTCCTTTGCCAGGGAAGGATATGACCTTCTTGAACAGAAAAGGCAGATATTAATAGTTGAGCTTCTCGGCCTTGTTGACAAGACTGCGGATATTCAGGATAAGGTTGAGAAAGAACTTGCAGACTGCTATACTGCTTTGGATAAGGCTCTTCTCACAATGGGAAAGAACTCTATTTCCGACCTTTCTTTCGGAGTAACAATTGATACGGAAGTTGAGATAGATATGAGAAGGGTTATGGGTGTTAACCTGCCGCAGGTAGGGCTGAAAATAGATGACAAGAAGCCCTATTTCAGTATCGGAGAAACATCTGCATGGGTTGATGAAACAATTATTAAATTCAAAACAGCTTTGCAGGACATTGGAGTTTTAGCCGGAATGCGTATGTCTTTAATGAGGCTTGCGATGGAGGTTAAAAAAACAATAAGAAGGGTAAATGCTCTTGAAAAGATTGCCATTCCGGATTATGAGGAATCCATAGCATATATTGAGGATACTCTTGAAGAAAGCGAGAGAGAAACTTTTGCGATCTTAAAACTTATAAAAGAACGTCTTGAGAAAAAACGAGGTGCCAGACATGGGATCAATTAAACCCGTAAAACGAATACTCCTCTATGTTGACGGTTCTGAAGAATGTATCACAGCTGCCCAGTATGCCGTTGTACTGGCTAAACATTTTGATGCAGAACTTATTGCTATGTATGTTGTTAATGAGAGTATTTTAAAGGATCTGCTGAAGGCTAATATATTCATCAAAGCCGAACAGATGGACTATGAACATGATTTAATGCAGGATGGCAACAGGTATCTGCATTATATTTCTGAGCTGGCAAGAGAAAAGGGTCTGGAAATAAAAACAAAACTGGAAAAAGGTGTTGTTAATAAAATTATTATAGATGCTATTTCAATGCTTGATATAGATCTGATTGTTCTCGGTGAGCTTGAGCAGATTTTATCGAGAAGCGATTCTTTCCATGATGAGAGTGAACTGATTCTCAGGAAAGCGGAATGTTCAGTTCTAATAGTTAAAGATCCGGATAGGGTAGAAGAAATGTACAACGCTATCTAAATGAAAAATTGTAAATTTTTGAGGAGGATTTTAATATGCGTCTTTCGGAAATGCTGCGGGAAGACACTATAGTTGTCGGGTTTAAAAGTTCGCTAAAACAAGATATCCTGGAAGAATTGATAGATATTGCAGAAAAAACAGGGAAAATAAAAGACCGGAATGAGGCCTTGAAGGCTGTAATTGCCCGTGAAGAAATGATGAGCACCGGGCTTGAGCACGGCATAGCAATCCCCCATGCAAAAACAAATGCTGTCTCTGAAATTGTGATGGCAATGGGAATTGCAAAAGAGGGAGTTGACTTTGATGCTGTTGATGGTAATCAGTCATATATATTTTTCTTTTTGCTTGCGCCTGAGAATGCAGCTGCAGCAAATGTAAAACTGCTTGCCCAGATTGCGAGAATTACAAGCAGTGCGGATTTCCGTAATAAGATTATAAAAGCGGAATCTCCTGCCCAGATTCTTGAAATTTTAATTTCTGAAGAGTAGCAATGCAGGGGGCTGGAAGATGCCTCAGCAACTAATCTTTGGAAAGATGAGAAAAAGGTTCTGGCTTTGAGCTGTCTTTTAGTTCTATTCCATAAATTATTGAATGCAGAATGCGGCATTGGTTCCCAACAGCCGCATTTTTTATAGTTGCAAAAGGTCCTATTTCACAAAATGAACCTATGGTTGTTGAACCGGAAATGTACGTAAAGGGATGGATGATTGTACCTTCTTTTATAGATACACTCTCTTCAATGTACACTGAATCAGGATCAGGGAATATTACTCCGTTATTCATATGGACTTTAATGATATCTGTTTTTATTCTTTTTACAGCGGATGTCAGATCTTCCTGAGAGTTAATTCCCTTTAGTACATCGGGATCGGTTTCGGGAAGAGTTTCCACAAGCGCTCCCTTGCCTGTAAGAAATTCGATAATATCAGTCAGGTAATATTCTCCCTGATCATTGTTTGTGCCAAGGCTGTTTAAAAGGGGCAAAACATCTTCCGAACGGAAACAGTAGTGGGACGTATTGACTTCGGTAATTTTCTTTTCTTCAGGCGTAGCGTCTCTCTCTTCTACAATACGTATAACCTTGCCGTCTTTGTCTCTGACTATTCTTCCGTAAGCAGGCGGGGGATCCATAATAGCTGTCATCATAGTTGCTGAAGCTCCGGTCTCTCTATGACGCAGCACGAGCTTTTTAATAATGTCGGGAGTAAGAAATGGTGCATCTCCTACAAGGACAAGCAGATCGCCATGGAATTCTTTCAGCTCTTCCGATGCAATCATAAGTGCGTGTCCGGTGCCGAGCTGCTGTTTTTGTAAAACATATCTGTAATCTGTTCCAAGTTCATTAATAACCATTTCAGATTTGTACCCGACAACAAGAATAATATCATCAATACCTGCATTTTTAACTGCTTTTGTAACATAAAGAACAAGGGGTTTACCGAGAAGCGGATGAAGAACTTTCGGAAGTGTAGTTTTCATACGGGTGCCTTTGCCGGCTGCTAATATTACTGCAATAGTTTTTCTTTGCTGGTTCGTCATGGCAGTTCCTTTTGTTATTTTACAGCATTCCTACAGGTTTGGGGAAAATTATTTCCCTTGCAGATTCAAGTGCATATGAATCAGTCATGCCTGCAACAAAATCAGTAACAGAGCGGGTGTTGTTATTTTCATTTTTGTACAGCTTCTCACGTGCAGAAATAAATTTACCGAAGTGGCGGTCTACAGTATGGATTGATCCGGAATAAGCGTCAAAATCAAAACCAAATTTTTGAAATTTATCGACAAGGTGATTAAAAAGTTTGGTTATAATATTGGATATGGCTTCATCGCTTTTTAAAAGCAGAGGATGATTGTAAATTTTTGCGTAGTTAAATTCCTTAAGTTTCCAAATCAATTCAAATTTATCTTCCGAAAACTGAATTGCTGTACTGTTTTCAGATGTTTTTACGACATCTTTTACAAGGGTGTCAATTATTTCTCCGTTTGTAGTGCCCAGATTTTTTCGAATATCTGACGGGATGTCTTTTCCCTTTATTAATTCTGCTGCTACCGCATCTTCAATATCTCTGCCGAGATAGGCTATTTTGTCCGAGACTCTTACAGCACATCCCTCAAATGTAATTGGTGCTTCCTGCCGTTCAGTGATGGATGAGAGATCTTTTTTTTCTGTAACAGGTGATAATTTCCGGTCAAATTTTTCTCCGCAGTGGGATATAATGCCGTCTCTTACTGCATATGTAAGATTAAGGCCTTGTCCTTTATTTGTTATTTTATCTACAACTCTCAGGCTGTGTATTTCGTGAATAAATCCTCCTGCTTCCTTATTAAGGTCATTCAGAATTTTTTCACCAATGTGCCCGAACGGTGCATGCCCGAGGTCGTGGCCTAAAGCTATAGCCTGTGCAAGTTCCACATCAAGGCCAAGTCCTTTACAAATGGTTGTGGCAATTGTTGAAACGTGTAAAACATGTTCAATGCGAGTGCATATGTGATCATTTTGCGGGGAGAAAAAGACCTGTGTTTTATGCTTCAATCTTCTGAATGGGGTTGAATGTATAATTGCTGTCTGGTCCCTGAAATAATCACCTCTTAAATCCGGTTCTCTATTACGGATTCTTGAGTGGTATAGTTGGTCAGATAAAGGATTTTTCATTATTCCCCCTGATTATTTTTCAGGATATATGAGTATTTCGATACGCCTGTTTTTCATTCTTCCGGCACCGGTATCATTAGAGGCTACAGGATTTTGTTTTCCCATACCCATGACGCTGAATACTGTGTCAGTAATTTTTAAATGGTCTGTAAAATAATCCCTTACAGTTTCTGCCTGTTCCTGAGTCATGAGAAGCTTAAAACCAGACGATCCCCTTCCGTCGGAATATGCCCTGATTATAACAAATGTTGAATCAAAAGATTTGATTAAGTCAGCTGCCGAATCTAATAGGATGAATGTTGAATCTCTTAAAGCAGAACTGCCGGGAGAAAACAGCATATCTCCTGCAATTGTTTTTCTGATTACACAATGCAGAGCTGCAACAGCATCAATGTCAATACCCAGATCCGGAGTATCCGGAGCGCTGTTTTGGTAAACGTCTTTTATTTTTACGTACTGATAAAGCTCTCCTGCGGAGCGGCCTTTAATATCTAAAAAGGGATTGTTTTTATCCACAGTCCCGATGTACTTAAAAAAGTTGCCTTTTCGGCTAATCCATACCTGAGCAGATTCTTTGTTACGTGCTCTGAGAAATATGCACAGGTCCGGCCCTGATTCGTCAATCAGGCTGTTGTCAAGAAATTTTAGAATTATTGTACCCCCTCTTCCAAGGGATACAAATCCGGAGTCATTTTGATTACAAGGTACACCAATGGCATTCTCAGAATGCCGGAAGCGGGCATCAGGTTCATCACCGGTTCCTTTTCCTCTTGCTCCCGGATCATACATAATAACGGAATCTGCAAAAGAGTACCTGCCTGCAAGAAGTACAACATTATTTTGTTTATATGGAATAACAAGTGTATTGTTTTTTAAAGTTTGTTCTATGCCTGCTTTTAAGCTGTCCTGTTTAAGAATAAAATTCTTAAACGTCGGTAACAAGGTAATTGTAAGCAATAGAAACAGCCTGTACATTTTAAAATTTTCCGTTCTGTTTTGGAAATTATTCTAAGGACAAATATATAAATAAATGTGTACAAAGTAAAGAGCGATTTATTCTGATTTCAGGGAAATTTATTAATCTTGACTTTTGTATATTTAATTAGTATAATATTATTATAGATTTAAAAAACTGGCCTTCAGAATTGTTCTTATTGTTAAAAAGCTCAAAAAATTATTTAAAAACTAAAGATAAATGTTAAATTAATGATTTAAAAGGATTAAGTAATGTATGATCAAAATGAAAAAACGGATCTTACTTTTTTTACAAATGAACCTGACTCTACATTATTAGACAGATTTATTGCAATACTAAAAGATGTAAAATATTTTGATATTCTTGTTGGCTACTTCCGTTCAAGCGGTTTTTTCAGGCTCTATAAATCGTTTGAAAATATTGAAAAGATCAGGATTCTTGTAGGGTTGAATCTGGACAAGAAAACTTTTCAGATTATTGAGACCGCTGGCAATTCCGATTTTGAGTCGCATGCAAAAGTGAAAGAATATTTTGGTGAGGTACTTATATCGGAAATTGAGAATTCAGCAGATTCCAAAGAAGTTGAAGATGGAATATTAAAATTTGTTGAGTTTATTAAATCCGGAAAAATTGAAATAAAAGCGCATCCCAGCAGAAACATCCATGCTAAAGTGTATATCAGTCGGTATCATGAGAGTGACAGAGATTTTGGCAGTGTAATCACAGGGTCAAGTAATTTTTCCGAATCAGGTCTTGTTGCTAACCGGGAATTTAATGTTCAGTTAAAAAACAGTGCTGATGTAAAATATGCCCTTGAAAAATTTGAAATGCTCTGGAAAGAGGCTGTTGATATCTCAGATTATTATGTTGACACAATCAATACAAAAACCTATCTCGATAATTCTATTACACCGTATCAGATTTATCTGAAGTTTCTTTACGAGTATTTTAAAGATGACCTGAGCGTCAACAAGGAGATGTTTTATAAAAATTTTCCAAAAGATTTTATGCAGCTAAAATATCAGGAGCAGGCAGTTATAAATGCAAAAAGAATTCTTGAAGAGTTTGGAGGTGTTTTTCTTGCCGATGTAGTAGGATTGGGGAAAACATATATTTCCGCTCTTCTTGCTGCACAGCTTCCGGGAAGGCATCTGGTAATTGCATCTCCTGCATTACTGGACAGGGACAATCCAAATTCATGGCCTAATGTATTTCATGGTTTTAATATTGCGATTGAGCCTGTTTCTGTTGGCAAACTGGAAAAAATAATCGAACGAGGCACAGACAGATATGATAACGTATTTATTGATGAAGCTCATAAATTCAGGAATGAATCAAATATCAGTTACGAAAACTTATCGAGAATTTGTGCAGGCAAAAAGGTGATTTTAGTTAGTGCTACTCCACTTAACAACACACCTTTGGATATCTTGGCACAGATTAAATTGTTTCAAAAGGGTAAAAATAGTACTATCCCAGGAATTAAAAATCTTGATTATTTTTTTAATTCATTGCAAAAACGGCTCAAAAAGTTAGATCGGAAAAAAGATCATGATGAATTTATTTCCGTAGTAAAAGAAAATTCACAGCAGATTAGAGAGCGTGTTTTAAAACATGTTATGGTAAGAAGAACCCGGAAAGAGATAGAAACTTATTTTAGCGCTGATCTTGAAATTCAGGGTTTTAAGTTTCCGGAAATAGCTGCACCTGCTCCTGTTTTTTATGAATTGGATGAAAAGCTCGACAGACTTTTTCTTAATACAATAGGGCTGATTACAGATAAAAAGACATTTACGTATGCACGTTACATGCCTTTGCTTTATTTAAAAGAGGCGTTGACTGAGTTTGATAAAACATCCCAGCGTAACATGGGCAGTTTTATGAAGACTCTGCTGATAAAAAGACTTGAAAGCAGTTTTTATGCATTTAAAAAGACTCTTGACAGGTTTATTGAATCTTATAAAAATTTTATTGAAGTTTATGAAAATGGTAAGGTGTATTTCAGTAAAAAATACTGGAGCAGGATAGTTGATTATTTTTTAGATAATGATTTTGATTCCATACAAAGATTACTTGAACAGGACAAAGCTGAAGAATATCCTGCTGATGCATTTACTGATGATTTGGAAAGAGATCTCCAAAAAGACTTGGATACTTTAATTGAAATAAAATCATGGTGGGATGAAATTGATTATGACCCGAAATTGGAAAAATTTATCAAAGAATTAAATGAATCTGAAATATTAGTTAGAAATAAGCTGATTATTTTTACTGAATCCAAAGAAACTGCTGAATATTTACATGAAAAATTAAACAGTCTTCTGAAGAATAAAGTACTTCTTTTCCACGGAGGTTCAAATCAATCTGCTCTTAATACTGTTATTAAAAATTTTGATGCAAAGGCAAGAAATAAAAAAGATGATTACAGGCTGCTGGTTACAACAGAGGTGCTGTCAGAGGGCATTAATCTGCACAGGTCAAATGTTGTAATAAACTATGATATTCCATGGAATCCAACCAGGATGATACAGCGTGTTGGAAGAATTAACAGAGTTGATACGCAGTTTAATAAAATCTATACCTATAATTTTTTCCCTACGGAGCAGTCAAATGATGTTATTAAGCTAAAGGAAGCTGCTATTGCCAAAATTAATTATTTTATTGAGATGCTGGGAAATGATTCAAAGCTTTTAACAGAGGGTGAAGAGATAAAATCATTTGAGCTTTTTAATAAACTTACATCAAAAGAGTTTATTACAGGAGAAGAAGATGAGGACGAGAGTGAATTAAAGTATCTTGCTGTAATCAAGGATATTCGAAATAATGATGAAAAATTATTCAATAAAATAAAAAAATTACCCAAAAAAGCGCGTTCTTCCCGCGAAATCGAAGAACATGTAAATCTAAGCAAAGAGTCTCTGCTGACTTTTTTCAGAAAAGGGAAACTTAAGAAATTCTATCTGTCTTCAGAGGATGGAGCTGAAGAATTGGATTTTTTAACTGCAGCAAAATTATTTGAGGCCACAACAGAAACAGAAAAAAGAAGAATATCTGCAGACTATCACGAACTTTTAAATAAAAATAAGATGGAATTAATTAACAATCTTACAGAAGAAGAGATACAGGAAACAATGTCCCGAAAAGGCCGTGATAATTCAGTGCGTATATTAAGAATTTTGAAATCCAAAGAAATGCGCACATACAAAGGATTTACGGAAATTGACGAATCATACCTTAAAGATGTTATAAAACTTCTCGAAGAGGGTGTTATAACAAAATCAGTAACAAAGAGAATTTTTAATGAAATAAAAAATTATACAGAGCCCTTAAAAATACTTGGCGCAGTAAAGCGTAATTTACCGAATGAATTTTTCAGAACAAATTATGTCACCTATGAGCGGCTGATGGAATCACCTAATGAAGTTATTTTATCGGAGTGTTTTGTGAAATGACGGAAAGCGAATTACGGAAACTTATTAATGGCGGAGAAAATTTACGCGTTGAATTTAAAAAAAGCCGGAATAAACTCCCTGCAAATTTATTTGAAACGATCTGTGCTTTTCTTAATACAAAAGGCGGACTGATCTTGCTTGGTATTGACGATGCGGGAGATATTACAGGAATTGACAACAGGGTGTTAAGTAAATTGAAAAAAGATATTGCTAATCTTGCCAATAATCCGCAGAAATTATCCCCGGGCATAATGCTTTTGGTTAAAGAATTTAAAATTGGTGATAAAGTTGTTCTATCCATAAAAGTACCGGAGAGTTCTCAGGTTCATAAAACCGGGAATAAAATTTTTGTCAGAAACCAGGACGGAGATTACAAAGTAGTACATCCGGTTGAAATAGCAAAAATAGTTAATCGAAAACAAAACTATTACAGCGAACAAACCGTTTTCCCGGAAATTTCTTTTAATGA